>JBDUCE010000335.1:0-3762 GCA_040003635.1 Betaproteobacteria bacterium | reverse complement strand
GCCGGATGATCTTGCCATCCTGGCGCTGCTCGATGACGTGGGCGGACCAGCCGGTCGTGCGCGAGATCACGAACAGCGGCGTGAACATCGCGGTCGGCACGCCCATCAGGTGGTAGCTCACCGCCGAGAACCAGTCGAGGTTGGCGAACATCTTCTTGGCGTCGCCCATCACCGTTTCGATGCGCTGCGCGACCTCGAACATCCGCATGTTGCCGGCAAGCTCGGAGAGGCTCCGCGCGACCTCCTTGATGACCTGGTTGCGCGGGTCGGCGATGGTGTACACCGGATGCCCGAAGCCCATCACCACTTCCTTGTTCTCCACCCGCCGGCGTACGTCGGCTTCGGCCTCGTCGGGTGTGTCGTAGCGCTTCTGGATCTCGAAGGCGGCTTCGTTGGCCCCGCCATGCTTGGGACCGCGCAACGCGCCGACGGCGCCGGTGAGGGCCGAGTACAAATCCGAGCCGGTGCCGGCGATGACCCGGGCGGCGAACGTCGACGCATTGAATTCGTGCTCGGCGTAGAGGATCAGCGAAGTATGCATCGCCCGCACCCATTCGGCGCGCGGCGGCTTGCCGTGCAGAAGATGCAGGAAGTGTCCGCCAACGGTGTCCTCGCCGGTTTCGGTGGCGATGCGCCGGCCGTTGTGGCTCCAGTGATACCAGTAGAGCAGCATCGAGCCCAGCGAGGCGATGAGCCGGTCGGCGATGTCGCGCGCGCCGGCGACGCTGTGATCGTCTTTCTCGGGAAGCATCGTACCGAGGAGCGAAATGCCGCTGCGCATGACATCCATCGGATGGGCTGCGGCGGGAATTTTCTCCAGCGCTGCCTTGAGCGGCGCCGGCAGTCCGGAAAGGCTTTGCAGCTTCGTCTTGTAGCCGCGAAGCTCGGCGAGCGTCGGCAGCTTGCCATGGACCAGAAGGTACGCGATTTCCTCGAATTCGCAGGCGTGCGCGATGTCCAGGATGTCGTAGCCGCGGTAGGCAAGGTCGTTGCCGGTGCGGCCAACGGTGCACAACGCGGTGTTGCCGGCGGTAATGCCGGACAGGGCGACCGATTTCTTCGCTTTGGGGGCGGTCGCGACGGCGTCCGTCATGGTGAGCTCCAGTTTGCTCCGTTGCTGATCATCCGGCTTCGTCCGCGGCGCGGTGCGCTCGCGCGAACAGCGCATCGAGCCTTGCCTCGTACGCGTGATAACCGAGGTAGTCGTAGAGCTCTTCGCGGGTCTGCATCGCAGGCAAGGCCGCGCGTTGCGTGCCGTCGCGCCGCAGCGTGTCGTAGACCGCGAGTGCGGCCTTGTTCATGGCCCGAAAGGCCGACAGCGGGTACAGTGCGATGGCTACGTCCGCGCCGGCGAGCTCGGCCACGGTAAAAAGCGGCGTCGCGCCGAATTCGGTGATGTTGGCCAGGATCGGCACCTTCACGGCAGCGGCGAATTGGCGGTACATCCCAAGATCGGTGATGGCTTCCGGAAAGATCATGTCCGCGCCGGCCTCGACGCACGCGCACGCACGATCGATGGCGGCAGCGAGCCCCTCCACCGCCAGGGCGTCGGTGCGCGCCATGATCACGAACTCCGGGTCGGTGCGCGCATCGACGGCGGCCCGGATGCGATCGACCATCTCGTCCTTGGTGACGATGGCCTTGTTGGGACGGTGGCCGCAGCGCTTGGCGCCGACCTGGTCCTCGATGTGCATCGCGCCGGCGCCGGCCTTGATGAGCGCGCGCACGGTGCGCGCAATATTGAACGCCGAAGCGCCGAAACCCGTATCGACATCGACCAGCAGGGGAAGAGCGCATGCATCGGTGATGCGCCGCACGTCGGTCAGGACGTCGTCGAGATTGCTGATGCCAAGGTCCGGCAGCCCAAGCGAGCCCGCGGCGACACCGCCTCCCGAGAGATAGAGCGCGCGGTAACCGCAACGCTCGGCGAGCAGCGCGTGGTAGGCGCAAATGGCGCCGGGCACCTGCAGCGGCTTTTCGGCGGCGAGCGCCGCGCGCAATCGCGCTCCCGCGGAAGCCGGGCTCATGATGTCTTGCCAGTCGGTCCGGGACCGATCGGCGCACTTTCTTCCGCCCACGCGGGGGAGGGCGCCATGAACCAGCCCTGCGCGTGCACCGGCACCGGGGCGCCGGCTGCGTGTGCGCGCCGCAGCACGCTCCAGTAGTAGCGATACGAAGCGCGATCGTGCATCTTGTTGCCGGCGGCAATGGGTCCCCAGTTCGCGGCCTGGGCTGCAAACAGCACGCTTGCCGCTTCCATGATCGCATCGTGCGCGGGTTGCATGGCGGACACGATCGGCGCGATCTGGTCCGGATGAATGCTCCACATCCGCAGGAAGCCGAACTCGTCGCGGGCCCGGCGGGCATCGGCATGAACCGCATTCGCATCGTCGAGGACCATGCACACCCCGTGCGTCGCCACGACGCCGTGGGCGAGCGCAGCGGCCGCGGTTTCGGCCTTCGCGCGGCGCAGCAACGCATGATCGAATTGGCCCGGACTCTCCATCGCCGACACGGGAACGGCGCCGTGATGCGCACTGACAAAATCCAGCGTGCCGAAATCGAGGCTCACGATGCCCGGCAGGGCGGCAATCGACCACGCGTCGTGCACCGCTCCGGGGGTCTCGATCAGCACACTGACCGGAATCTCGCGCCCCAAGCCTGCGCGCGCCACGGCGAGCATCACGCCGTCCAGATATTCCTCGACTTCCGCCGCCGATTCGCTCTTCGGCACGGTCAGGAACGCGAGCCGGTCTCCGGCCTCGCTCACCAGCACCTCGAGTTCGTGGCGCCAGGTGGCATCGCGCACCCCGTGCGTACGTGCGCCCATGCGCTGGTGGCGGTTGTCGTCACTCATGATGAGCCGCGCCACCATTTGCGCATGCTCCTGCTCGCTGCCGACCGGTGCACCATCCTCGCAATCGGCGGCGATGTCGAAAATCGGCCCGCGCTGGTTTTGCAACGCGAGCGCCTTGCGCAGATACCGCTCCTTGCCGGCATAGTGCACGCAAGGGGCAAGGACCGGCAGTGTGCGGCCCGCGCCGTACAGCGCCGCCTGCGGATGCAATGCCGTTGCCGTTTTCACGCCGGTCGCCGTTGCGTCAGGCCAGAAGCGATGCCACGCCGGAGCGTTCTTCCTGGAGCTCGCTCAAGGTCGCGTCCATCTTCTCGCGGGAGAACGCATCGATCTCGAGTCCATCGACCAGCCGATATTGGCCGTTGGCGGTGGTGACCGGAAAGCCATAGATGAAATCCTCGGGAATGCCATATTGCCCGTCCGAAGGGATGCCCATGGTTACCCAGCGACCGTCGCTGCCCAGAATCCAGTCGTGCATATGATCGATCGCCGCATTCGCGGCCGAGGCGGCGGAGGAGAGGCCGCGCGCATTGATGATGGCCGCACCGCGCTTGCCCACGACCGGGAGAAAGGTGTTGCGATTCCAATCCTCGTCGTTGATGAGCGCCTTGATCGACTTGCCGTGGGCCGTGGCGAACCGATAATCCGGGTACATGGTCGGCGAGTGATTGCCCCACACGATCAGTTTTTCGATGGCACCGACCGGCTGCCCACTTTTCGCCGCGAGCTGCGACAGGGCGCGATTGTGATCGAGCCGCAGCATGGCCGTGAAGCTGGCGCGCGGCAGCGACGGCGCGGATTTCATGGCGATGTAGGCGTTGGTGTTGGCCGGATTGCCGACCACGAGGGTCTTGATGCTGCGCGAGGCGACCGCATCGAGTGCCTTGCCTTGCTCGGTGAAGATC
>JBDUCE010000334.1:0-3764 GCA_040003635.1 Betaproteobacteria bacterium | reverse complement strand
GAATCCATTTTTTGGGCACAAGATGGGTCGAATCAAAGCGGGTTCGCAATTCAAACCCGAAATGGGCCCCCGCGTTCGCGGGGGTGACGGTTTATCAATGTCAATTCCGCGGGGGTGACGGCTTATCAATGTCGATTCTGCAGGATGACGGTTTGCGTGCTGTCATCCCCTCTTCGCCTGACGCCGTTCCCTGAAGAATGCGCTGACGGCCGGCGCGATGGTGACCGAGACGATCCCCAGCACGATCAGGCTGAGATGCTCCTTGACCCACGGGATATTGCCGAAAAGGTAACCTGCATACGTCAGCGAGCCGATCCAGCAAAGGCCGCCGGTCACGTTGTAGCAGGCAAACCTCCCATAACGCATCCCGGCCACGCCGGCGAGGAAGGGGGCGAACGTCCTGATGACCGGGATGAAGCGGCCGATGATGATGGTCACGCCACCGTACTTGTCGTAGAACCGCTGGGTGCGCAGCAGATGAGCCTGCTTGAAAAAGCGCGAATCCGGCTTGTCGAAGATGCGCGGTCCGATGCAATGGCCGATCGCGTAATTGAGCGTGTCGCCCGCCACCGCCGCGATGACCAGCACCCCCGCCAGCAGGTGAACGTTCAGCCCGGCGCTCGCCGCCACTGTCCCCGCGATGAAGAGGATCGAGTCTCCCGGCAGGAACGGGAATACCACCAGCCCCGTCTCGGCGAAAATCACCACGAACAGCAGGGCATACAACCAGGGGCCATACTGGGCGCCGAGCTGCGCGACCGTCTGGTCGAGCGCGAAGATCGAGTAGAGGAGCGCGGTCAGCATCGGCAAGCAGGATCAGGGGCGACTTTTCCATTTCCCCGTGCGGCCGCGATGGGCATCGATAAAAGTCGTCTCTGGTCCTGCTTGCCTCAAGGCAGGATCTTCTCGCCTTCGGGACCACCGCGCTTTTTTTCCGGCTTCACCAGATCTTCGCGCGACACGCCCATCCACATGACCAGCGGCGCCATCACCAGCACCGAGGAGTAGATGCCGAACAGGATGCCGATGGTCAGCGCCAGCGCGAAGTAGTGGAGCGTTTCGCCGCCGAAGATCAGCATCGAGGTCACCATCAACTGGGTGCTGCCGTGGGTAATGATCGTGCGCGAGATCGTGCGGGTGATCGCGTTGTCGATCACGTGCGTCACGGTCGCCTTGCGCATCTTGCGGAAGTTCTCGCGGATCCGATCGGCAATCACCACCGACTCGTTGACGGAGTACCCCAGCACCGCCAGCACTGCCGCGAGCACGGGCAGCGAGAACTCCCATTGGAACAGCGCGAAAAAGCCGAGGATGATCACCACGTCGTGCAGGTTGGCAACGATCGCCGCCACGGCAAAGCGCCATTCGAAGCGCATTGCGAGATAGCCGACGATGCCCAGCGACACCAGCAGGAGCGCGAGCGCGCCGTTCTCGAAGAGCTCCTTGCCGACTTGCGGTCCGACGAACTCCACCCGTTGCTGCGTGGCCGACGGGTCGTCGGCCCTGAGCGTGCTCATCACGCGATCGGAAAGCTGCGCGCTCGAGACGCCTTCCCTGAGCGGAAGCCGGATCAGCGCGTTGGTGGTGGTGCCGAAGCTTTGCACCGAGAACTCGCCGAGGCCGAGCTTGTCGATCGAGGTTCGTACCCGGTTGAAATCGACCGGATGGGCGTAGGCCACTTCGATCACGGTGCCGCCGCGAAAGTCCACCCCGAGATTGAGGCCCTTGGTGGCGAGGAAGACGACGGCGAGCAGGAACGTGACCGCGGAGATCACATTGAAGACCAACGCGTGCCGCATGAACGGGATGTCACGCGTGAAGCGGAAAAATTCCATGCTGGGTCTCGGTGCGGGCTTTGAGTGCCGGTTCTGGGCTGGCGCAGGGCGCCGGGGTTACGCGTGCGTCGCTTCGGGCTTCCACACCTGGCCGATCGATATGCCCTCGAGCTTCTTGCGCTTGCCGTACAGGAGGTTCACGAATCCCCGTGAAACGAACACCGCGGAGAACATCGAGGTCATGATCCCGAGCACGTGGACCACGGCAAACCCGCGCACCGGCCCGGAGCCGAAGATGAACAGCGCAATGCCCGCGATCAGGGTGGTGACGTTGGAGTCGAGAATGGTGCCCCAGGCCCGCTCATAGCCCGCCTGGATCGCTGCATGCGGCGTGGCTCCCCACCGCAGCTCCTCGCGGATGCGCTCGTTGATCAGCACGTTGGCATCGATGGCCATGCCGAGGGTGAGCGCGATGGCCGCAATGCCGGGAAGCGTCAGCGTGGCCTGCAGCATCGACAGGATCGACAGCAGCAGCAGGAGGTTCACGGCGAGCGCGATGGTCGAGATGATACCCATCACCATGTAGTAGAGGCAGATGAAGAGCGCCAGCACGCAAAAGCCGTAGGTCACCGAGGCAAAGCCCTTGTCGATGTTGTCCTTGCCGAGGCTCGGACCCACGGTGCGCTCCTCGACGATCTCCATCGGCGCCGCCAGCGCGCCGGCACGCATCAGGAGCGCGATGTCGTTGGCTTCGCGCGTGTTCATGCGGCCGCTGATCTGGACCCGTCCGCCGCCGATCTCTTCGCGGATGACCGGCGCGGTGATCACCTCGGCCTTGCCCTTTTCCACGAGCACGATCGCCATCCGCTTGCCGACGTTTTCGCGGGTGACATCCTTGAAGATGCGCGCTCCGGCACCGTCCAGGTTCACGTGCACCGCGGGCTCATTGTTGCGCTGGTCGAAACCCGGCTGGGCATCACTGATCCGGTCGCCGGTCAGCACCACCTGGCGCTTGACCAGGACCGGAGTGCCGCTGCGCTCGGTGAAAAGATCGCTGCCGAACGGCACCTGCCCCGCGATCGCCTGCTCGAGCGCGCCGGGCTCCTCGTTGACCATCCGGATCTCGAGCGCGGCCGTGCGGCCGAGGATGTCCTTCGCGTGCGCGGTGTCCTGCACCCCGGGGAGTTGCACCACCACGCGATCACTGCCCTGCTGCTGGATGATCGGCTCGGCGACGCCGAGCTCGTTCACCCGGTTGCGCAGGATCTGGATGTTTTGCTGCACGGCGCCGTCCTGGATGCGCTTTTGCGCCTCGGGCTTGAGCGATGCAACGAGCCGCAACTCACCTCCGCCGGCGTCGGCGTCGCGCAACAGCACGTCCGGATAGGTCGATGCGATGGCGCTGCGCGCCTTGTCCCGCTCGGAGCCATCGCGGAATCGCACCACCACGTTGGTGGCTTCGCGCCCCACGCCGCTGTACTGGACCTTCTTTTCGCGCAGGAGGGTGCGGATATCGGTGGTGTAGCGGTCTGCCGCCTTGTCGAGCGCCGCCTTCATGTCGACTTGCAGCAGGAAATGCACGCCGCCGCGCAGGTCGAGGCCGAGATACATCGGCAAGGCGCCGATCGAAGTGAGCCATTGCGGTGATGACGAGACCAGGTTCAGCGCGACGATGTAATTGTCGCCCAGGCGGGTCTGCAGCACCTCCTTGGCCTTGGACTGCGCATCGGTATCGGCGAAGCGCACCTTGACTCCGAGGGGATCGAGGGTCGCCCCACTGTAAGCGATGCCGGCGCCCTTGAGCGCCTCTTCGGTCGTTGACAGCAGGCTGCTGTCGATCTTGACGGCGGCCTTCGACGAGGACACCTGCACTGCCGGGGATTCGGAAAAGAAATTGGGCAGCGTGTAGATCAGGCCGATCAACAGCGCGGCGATGATGATCAGGTATTTCCAGAGTGGGTATCGGTTCATGCGGCGCTCAAAGCGACT
>JBDUCE010000333.1:0-3780 GCA_040003635.1 Betaproteobacteria bacterium | reverse complement strand
GGTGCAACTGGTAGCCAAGTCCGGCGACACGCTTGGCACGGGCACCGACGTCGCGCCGTTACCGTTGCCGGGCAGCAAGCCATTTCGCCGTCTCGTGCAGATGGTATTCCAGGATCCCTACGGGTCACTGCACCCGCGGCAGACGGTCGACCGGATCCTGGCCGAGCCGCTGGCCATTCACGGGATCGACGATGCCGAGATCCGAATCGAGCGTTCGCTCGATGAAGTCGGCCTGGGCCCGGGTTTCCGCTTTCGCTATCCGCACCAACTCTCCGGCGGGCAGCGGCAGCGCATCGCCGTCGCCCGAACGTTGATACTGGAGCCGCAGATCCTGCTGCTGGACGAACCGACGTCTTCGCTCGACGCTTCAGTGCAGGCCGAGGTATTAAACCTGCTGGAGGAGTTGCGCCGGCGGCGCGGCCTGACGTTCATCATGGTGAGTCACGACCTCGCCGTGGTCACCCATATGTGCGAGCGGCTGATGGTGATGCGACGGGGCCAGACCGTGGAGCTCGTCTCTGCCGCGGATCTTGCCGCCAGCCGCGTGACCAATGATTACACGCGCAATCTGATGGAGGCCTCGACCGGTTTCCGGCGAGGGCATTGATGATCCGCTGGGAAGCCCACGCCTGCCTGCCGCTCCACGGCCAAGCCGATTTTGCGCCGATCGCCAGGCTCCACGCGGCGGGTGTGAATTATGTCTCGATCAACGTCGGGATGGACATGAATCCGTTGGCGCAGGTGATGTCGGTCATCGCCGGGTTTCGCGCGACGATCGCGGCGCACCCGGACCGCTACCTGTTGGCGTCAAGCGTCGAGGACATTGAACGTGCAGCCGCAAGCGGAATACTCGCCGTCGGCTTCGACCTCGAAGGCGCCATGCCCTTGTTGGAAGAGCCCACCATGGTGGCGTTGTATCGCGACCTCGGCGTGCGCCAGATTCATCTGGCCTACAACCGCAACAACAGCGTGGCCGACGGCTGCCACGATGTCGAGCGCGGGCTCACGGCACTGGGTCGGCGCATGGTCGAGGCGGTCAACGATGCGGGCTTGCTGATGGATTGCTCCCATACCGGCCGCCGTTGCAGTCTTGAGATCATGGCCGCATCACGACAACCGGTGATCTTCAGCCACTCCAACCCGCTGGCGCTGGTCGAGCACGGGCGCAACGTCACCGACGAACAGATACGCGCCTGTGCGGCAACCGGTGGTGTCGTGTGTGTGTCCGGCGTTTCCGGATTTCTTGGCAATCGCGCGCCCACGGCGGACGACGTGGCCCGGCACGCGGCCTACGTTGCGCGGCTCGTGGGTATTCGCCACGCCGGTATTGGCCTGGACATCAGCTTCCACCAGGACGGTCTTGACGACACGCCGCCGGGAAATTTCGATGCCGGCTACTGGTGGCCGAAGACGGCCGGCTACGATCGCTCCATCTCACGAATGACCTACACGCCTATCGAAACCTGGCAGGTGCTCGCTGCGACCTTGCAACGCACGGGAATGACGGATGCCGAAGCAGCGCTGGTGATGGGCGGCAACATGCGACGGGTGGCGCAACAGGTCTGGCGATAAAGGGCCCTCGGTCGGCCCGTGATTGGTGCTGCCTGCCGGCGGCTACCGCAATGGCCGGGCCCGAGGCATATCGACGACGATGTTGCGCCGAGAACGCTATATCCCCGCCATGCGGCGCAAGCGGCGCATGAGGATCGGCAGGAACCACACGGCGAGCGTCATCGCGCCCAGGGTGGCCGCGACCGGGCGGTAGAAAAAAGCGAGCATGTTGCCGTCGGACTTGATCATCGAGCTGATGAAGTTTTCCTCCAGCATTCCGCCGAGCACGACACCGAGGATCGCCGGCGCTACCGGGAAGCCATTCTCCTCGAGCACGAAGGCCGCCACCCCGGCCACCAGCATCACGATGATGTCGAACGACGTATTGTTGATGGCGAAGGAGCCCACCACGCAGAACAGCATGATCACCGGCATGAGCACGTTGCGCGGCACCTTTAGTATCTGCTTCGACACCTTGATGCACCACCAGCCCAATGGAATCATGATCAGGTTGGCGATGATGAACAGCAGGTAGACGGCATAGATGTTCTGCGGGTTGGTCGTGAAGAGCGTAGGGCCCGGATTCATGTTCTTCATGTACAGCACGCCGATCACGATCGCGGTGATCGAATCGCCGGGGATGCCGAAGACCAGCGCCGGAATCCACGCGCCCGCCAGCGCACTGTTGTTGGCGGACCCACTCTCGACGATGCCTTCGACGTGGCCGGTGCCGAACTTTTCCGGCTCCTTGGAAAACTTCTTGCTCACCGCGTAGGACATCCACGCCGCGATATCTGCGCCCGCTCCGGGCAACGCGCCCACGAGGGTGCCCAAGGCGCTGCCCCGCAGGATCTGGATGGGATATTTCTTGGCCAGCGCCCACATGCCCGAGAACACATTGCCGATCGGCTTGTCGAGGATTTTAAGCGGAGGGTCGGTATCGACAGCGAACCGGATGATCTCCGAAATCGCGAACATGCCGATCATCATGGGGATGAGACCGATGCCGCCCAGAAGCTCGGTGCTGCCGAAGGTGAATCGCGGAAAAGCCGCCGGATTGCTCAGGCCGACGCTCGCCACGAGCAAGCCGAGGAGCAGGGTCACGAAACCCTTCAGCGGACGATCCGACGTGATGAACACGGCACAGGTGAGCCCCAGCAGCACCAGCCAGAAGTATTCGAAGGAACTGAATTTAAGAGCGAACTCGGCCAGCGCCGGCGCCGAGAGCATCAGCACCGCCGTGCCGAAGAGGCCGCCGATCGCCGAGAACACGAGCCCTGCGCCGAGTGCGATTTCCGCCTCGCCCTTGCGCGTCATCGCATAGGCCTCGTCGGTGTAGGCCGCGGACGCCGGCGTGCCCGGCATGCGCATGAGGCAGCCCGGAATGTCGCCGGAAAAGATCGCCATCGCCGTCGCCGTGACAATGGCCGCAATGGCCGGAATGGGCGCCATGAAAAAAGTGACCGGCACCAGCAGCGCGGTGGCCATGGTGGCAGTGAGGCCGGGGACCGCGCCGATGAAAAGCCCGTACACCGAGGCCAGCAACATCACCACGATGTTGTAGGGATCGAGCACCATTGCGAAGGCCTGCAGCCACGCCGCGCTCACGGTCGCGCACCTTCGACATTCATCGACTGCGCACCCATGGCTCCCTACCCGGGTCGCGCCCGTGCGCAGCAGTGCGAGCGAGCTACCATGCGACGCCCTGCAGAAGCCCCCACGGGAGCGGCACCCGGAGCAGCTTGTAGAACATGGAATGGATGACCAGCGTCACCAGGATCGCGAGCGGAACGATCCAGCGCCCGCGAACACCGAACACCGCGAACAGCGCGGCAAGATAAACGGTCCCGGTGAGAACGAACCCCAGGCGGTCCACCGCGGCGATGTAGAAGACATTGACGGCGATCACCACCAGGAAGGCAATCACATGGCGATGCGAGCGGGTCCACGGTGCGAAGCGCACCCAGGCAATGGTGGGTCCGGACGTTTTGCGCTGCCTCAATCCGCTGTACACCAGGAGCAGCGCGCAGACGCCGACCCCGGAGGCGACGAGTCCCGGGAACAAAGCCGGACCGACGCGCTGGCCCGGCATGGGCGGAAAACCCTGGACGTGAACGACGATCGTGACCGCGAGGAGAAGCAGGAGCGCGCCCCAGACGGTATCGTCGAGTTTCATGATGAACGCAGTCGACTCATCTCGCGCCATCGCGATCGAACACCACCGGCGAT
>JBDUCE010000332.1:0-3780 GCA_040003635.1 Betaproteobacteria bacterium | reverse complement strand
CTGCCAGCCCGCTGTAGCACGCGCGTGAACGACCCTGCCTGCCGGCACCCGCCAATCGGCGCGCGATATCATGTGCGCCTTGCCGCGCGAGACCACGTACGGCGTGTGCCTCCGGCTGCCACCGTTATTCCGTTCAAGGGATTCGTGATGCCGATCAAACTGCGCCCGCTGCAGCAGCAAGTCGTGGTGCTCACCGATGCGTCGAGTTCCGTCGGCTTGGTCACCGCGCGCCTGGCTGCGCAGCGCGGCGCGCGCGTGGTCCTCGGCGGACGCGACGGGGAAGCTCTGCAGCAACTGGCGACCAAAATCGAAGCCGCAGGCGGACACGTCGCGTACCTCACCGCCGATGCCGGCAATCCGGCCGACATGGAGCACCTGGCGGAAACGGCCATCTCGCGCTTCGGGCGAATCGATACCTGGGTCAACAATGCCAGTGCAGCGCTCTATGGCCGCATTGAAGATACGCCGCTGGAGGCCATGCGACAGCTCTTCGACACCGATTTCTGGGGAGTGGTCAACGGCTCGCGCGCAGCGATCCCCCGCCTCAAGGCATCGGGCGGTGCGCTCATCAATGTCGGAAGCGTGGTTGGCGACCGTGCCATTCCGCTGCAGGGCATCGGCAGCGCATCGAAGCACGCGGTCAAGGGCTTTACCGACGCACTGCGCATGGAGCTCGGAAAGGCGCGCGCTCCCGTCTCGGTGACGCTCATCAAGCCGGCGGCGATCGACACCCCGTTGGTGGAACATACCGGGGCTTTCTTGCCGGGCGAGGTTCAATTGCCCTCGGCAACCCTCGCCCCCGAGACGGTCGCGGAGGCGATTCTTCGCGCGGGCATAACCCCTGTGCGGGACGTTTATTGCGGTGGCGGCGCCAGGGTCATGGCCATGGGCGGGTTTCTTGTTCCCCGGATCATGGATCGCTACATGCAGCGCACCCTCTTCGGCCAGCGACAGGAACGACAACGCCGCCAGGCGCGGCGCGACAGCAATCGTTACGGTCCGCGCGACGAGCGTGGCCCACGCCCCGGCGGCGTCGGCCAGGTCATACCGCCGGGTTTCCATATCAAGGCCGTGGCAGCCAATCCCTCCGCTGCGCTCGCCGCATTGGGGCTCATTGCGCTAGGGGCCATGCTCTGGCGCCGGCGGGAACCCACGAAGCGAATGGCGCGACGGCAGGGCTGACCTCCCATTCGTGCCACGGCATTTGCCAACGATTGCTCCTGCGCAGCACGAGACTGGATTCATGCGCGCCCGCGATCGGTGGTTCATCAGCACTCCAAGGGAGCACCCATGAAAGATAGACTTGGCGCTCTCGCCATTGCGACGCTTGGCATGATGCTCGCGTCCGGTCTTTCCGCACAGACGGGCAGCGCCACGGCGCCGAGCGGACGCTCGGGCGGCAACGCCACCGCGATCGGCTCGACCGCGACGGGAGCTGCGGTTCCGGGCTCGGGGGCAAAAGACCGCGCGATCCCCAGCCGCGACCGACCCAACGCGATGGCCGACGCGCTCCCCAAGCTCGACCGTGCGGATCAGAAATTCGTCGAGGAAGCTGCCGCTGGCGGGTTGAAGGAAATCGAGTTCGGCCGGATTGCGGCCGACAAGGCGAACGACCCCGTCGTCAAGCAATTCGGCGAGCGGATGGTGCGCGATCATGGCGATGCAAACAAGAAGCTCATGGAGGTGGCTCAGGCGCGAGGGGTTGTTACCCCGCCGAAACTCGGGAGCTCCGATCAGCGGATGCTGGACAAGCTTGCGAAGATGTCCGGCGACAAGTTCGATCGTGCGTACCTGGACGCCATGGTCAAGGATCACCAGCGCGACATCAAGGACATCCGCAAGGAACTGAAATCAGGCAAGGACGCCGAAGTGAAGAAATTCGCCGAGGACGCTCTTCCCCTGCTCGAGGACCATCTGAAGCGCGCGCAGGACATGCAGAGCAAGGTCAAGGGCGGCTTCTACACGCGAGACGAGTACGAGCGAAGCCGGTTGTAGAGGGTCTTGATGCTGATGCCCAATCTCTTGGCCGCTTCTTCGCGTGTCGTGCACTCCTGGAGGGTGGTGAGGATCAGGCGCTCCTCGACTTCAGCGAGCTTGGTCCCCAGTGGAATCCGGATATAGCGCGACTGGCCGTCCTGATGGAGTTGCGTATCCTGGGCCACGCTGAATTCCGAAATGATCTCCCCGTCGGCCATGATGAATGCGCGCTGCACCACGTTCCACAACTCCCGCACATTACCCGGCCACCGGTAGCGGCGCATGCGCTCGAGGGTCAGCGGTGTGAACGTCTTCTGCGTGTGTGCGCGCTTGTTGAGCTCGCCCAGGAAGTGTCGGGCGAGCGCAGGCACGTCGTCGAGGCGTTCGCGCAATGGCGCGACCTGCAGCGGAAATACCTGCAGGCGATACAACAGATCGCGGCGGAGCTTGCCCGCCTTGACCGCTTCGTCCGGATTGCGGTTGGTGGCGGCGATGAGGCGCACGTCGGTTTCGACCAGTTGATTGGACCCCACGCGCACCACCGTTCTCGATTCGAGCACGCGCAGCAGCTTGACCTGCAACTCCAGGGGCATCTCGGTGATCTCGTCCAAAAGCAGCGTGCCGCCGTTGGCGCGCTCGAAATACCCCTGGTGCTGCCGGTCGGCGCCGGTAAAGCTCCCTTTTTCGTGGCCGAAGAGCTCGCTCTCGATAAGGTGGGGTGAGATCGCACCGCAGTTGACGGAGAGGAAGGGGCGATTGTGACGCCGGCTGAGGAGATGCACCGTCTCCGCCACCAGCTCTTTCCCCGTTCCGCTCTCCCCGGTCACCAGCACGGTCGCGGCGGTAGGGGCGACGCGGGTAATTTCATCGTAAAGCCTTCGCATCGGCGGCGAGGTGCCGACGAGCTTGCCGAAGCGTCCGAGCGAGCGCAACTCCTCGCGCAACTCGAAGGCCTCGACCTTGAGCTCTCCGGGACGCGCGACGCGGGACAGGATCCCGCGAAGCTGGGCAATATTGATGGGCTTCAGGAGATAATCGGTCGCGCCCAGCCGCATCGCCTCGATCGAGCTCTCGAGGCTCGCGTGCCCGGTGGTGACGACGATCTGGGTTTCGGTCCGCACCGGCCCTTCCCGCAAGAGGTCGAGACCTTCCCCGTCCGGCAGCAACAGATCCAGCAACACGACGTCCGGTGCGCTGGCGAGTTGCTGGCGTGCCTCCGCCACCGTGGACGCAGTAAGGGTCGCGAAGCCTTCCGCTTCCACGAGCTCTTTCAGCACCGTCCGCGAGTTCGGATCATCATCGACAACAAGTACGACCGGCATTGACGGAACCCGCGAGGGATTGATGGATCGGCCTGCAGACCGCGCTCGACACGCAGCAGCAGGAAACGCTGCGCGGATGCGCGGGCCGCGATTTTGCTTCTCTGAATTGCATACTCCGTTCCTGTCCGCGACCTCGGCGGTTATCGCTGAATTGTTTGTGATTTTTTCTGCCCGTGGCTTCGATTCGGCGCAACCATTACAAAGCTGCAGAAGTTTTTTCAAATGATCGACGGATGATTGCCCACACGGCCCGCTGCGAAACCGGCGGCGCGCACGGGAATCGGGTGCGATGGCAACGCCGGGTGGAGTGGCATCGAACTTGCGAGTGAATCCACCGGAGAGGCCCGCCGCAGCGGTCCGTTTTTCGCCATCATCACCAAAACGTTGAAAGGAGTTTCCCCATGAAGTCGAGGATCCTGTTGTCAAGTACCTTTGTCATCGCCATCGCGATCGGTGTCGTTGGTTGCGATCGCAAGGAAAC
>JBDUCE010000331.1:0-3786 GCA_040003635.1 Betaproteobacteria bacterium | reverse complement strand
GAGCGGCAGCATGAACCCCTCCAGGGCCGCCCGATTCCTTTCAGAACCGCTTTTGGCGACTCCAAACGCAAGTTCCGACGCAGTGATGCTGGAATGCCCAAGTCCCCGACCCTGTGTTTCCTGAAGTGGTCAAGGACGTGCTTGGGGCGTTCGTTGATGACGTAGATGCAGATATCGGTGTCGAGCAGGTATTGAACAGGCCCCCGTGTGAACAGGCTCTACTTGGGAACTGCGAGTGGCGCGCAGTCGGTGAGTGGTACGAGGGCACCGCCGTCGCGCGCGAGTTGCAGATCGTAGCCTTTGCCGCGCAGGTCCATCATGCCATTGGTGTAGCGGATGCCGGACCCCGAGGGCACCTGATAAAGGGTGACGCGGTCCCCGCCGGGCATCAGCAGGCGGGCTTCGCCGGTCTCGATCCGCACCACGATGCGCTCTCCCGCCGCCTGGCAGGCAAAGGTGTTCTTGGCGGCTTCCTCGTCGGCCTTGCTCGCCGCGCCGCCGCACGCCGCCACGGCCAGTGCAGCGAGGAGGGCAGCAAGGTATCGAAGGCGCGGCAGGTGGCGCATGAGTGTCTCCATCAAGGCAACCCGGCCGCAGTGGAATACGAGAGCACTTCGGTCAGCTTGCCGACGACAAGATCGCGTTGCACGTCCTGCCACCACGCGGCGTCGAGCAGGTTCGCGTGGTGGGCCATGAAGGCCTTCCGCGTGCGTGCATCGGTCAGGAGGAACGTCGCGAACTCCTCCGGAAAGACATCATGCGCGCCCACGGGGTACCACACGTCGCTGCTCATCTCGTCGTGGCCCGCAGGCGCTTCGGGCATGCGGCGAAAATTACAGTCGGTCAGGTATTCGATCTCGTCGTAGTCGTAGAACACGACGCGGCCATAGCGGGTGACGCCAAAGTTCTTGAACAGGAGATCGCCGGCGAAAATGTTGACCGCCGCCAGGTCCCTCAAAGCGTTGCCGTATTCACGCATCGCGTGGCTGCGCTGGGCGTCGTCGGCGCGTTCGAGATAAAGGTTGAGGGGCGTCATTCGCCGCTCGATGTAGAGGTGCTTCACCACGACCTGATCGCCCTCGATTTCCACCACGGACGACGCGGTCGACTGCAACTCGGCCAGGAGCTCGGGCGCAAAGCGCTCGAGCGGGAACGCCACCTCCGAATACTCGAGGACGTCGGTCATCCGTCCGACCCGGTCGTGCCGCTTGACCAGCGTGTATTTCTGCTTCACCCGTTCGCGGTCGGTGTCCTTCGAAGCGGCGATGCGGTCCCGGATGACCTTGAACACATAGGGGTAGGAGGGAAGGGTGAACACGCTCATCACCAGGCCCCGGATTCCCGGCGCGATGACGAACTTGTCGCGCGAGTGCTTGAGGTGGTGCAGGAAGTCGCGAAAGAACTCGTTCTTGCCCTGCTTCTGCAGCCCCAGCATCGTATAGAGCTCGGCGGGTGTCTTGTCCGGAAGCATCGAGCGCATGAAGCCCACGTAGGCGGAGGGCACCTCCATGTCGACCAGGAAATAGGCGCGATTGGCCGAGAAGAACACGCCGAGGTCGCGTTCGCTTGCAAGGAGCGCGTCGAGGCGGAGCTTGCCTTCGGAGCCGTGCTTGATCGCCACCACGAACGGGTAGAGGTGCGGACCATTGAGCACGCGGCCGACGACGTACGCCGTCTGGTTGCGGAAAAAAAGGCTCGAAAGCACCTGGATCTGATGGTTCGCCTCGAGCCGGAACGGCCGGGCGAAGCGCCCGCGAAAGGCGTGCAGGACGTTGGCGAGATCGCGGCGAAAATCCGAGAACGGCAATTCGAAGCCGCAATCGAGCACGATGTCGATCACCGCCTGGCGCAGCCCCTGCTGCATCGGGTAGTAGCTGCGGTAGGAGGGCGGCTCGGCGTCGATATGCTCGGTCGAGATCGCCGGGCGCACGAAGATGAAGCGGTTGTGGAAATACGCCCGGTGAAGGATTTTTACCGACACCGAGTTGAAGAATGTCTCCGCGCACTCGGGCTGCTTGTGATCGATCAGGAGGCCGATGTATTGACGCTTGGCCTGCTCCCACAGCACGTCGCTGAACGGATCGAGGCCGGCGCTTTTGAGCTCCCGCTCCACCCGCTCGGCGGACTCGGCGACGCGCTGATCGTAGAAGTCGATCCGGTCGCGGCCGACGTGCTGGATCGCGAGCCAGTCGCCCGCTTCGAAATACCGCCTGGCTGCGCGCGCGCACTCGCGAAAGACCGCGTAATGCTTGTTGAATCCCTCGAGCACCGAACGGGCGAGCGAGAGCGCGTGATCGGCGCCGGGCGGTCGCCGTGCACTGGCTACAGCGATCGCGGTGGAGGGCGAGGCCATCACCAGGCCCTGGCGTCAGTGACGGCTTGCGCGCACCCCGGGTGGGTCATCGGCGAGCTCATGCGAAAGTCGACGCGGACCCTGTTTCCCTGCGGATTATCCCGCGGCCTTGCTCATTTCCTGCTGGAATTCCTTGACTGCGGCGTTGTATTCCTCGATGGCGGCGTTGGCGGCCTTCACCAGGAGATCGGCATTCTTCTGCTGTTCGGCGGCGAACTGCTTGATGCATTCGGAATAGGCATCGACATCCTTGCGCCATACCCGTTTTTGGAGATCGGACGCAAGCCGCCCGGGAAATTCCGGCTTCTTGCAGTTGTGCCGGGGGACGGTTATCACGGCGGTTTCCTCAGCGGCCGAGACGGGGGTCGGCAGGGCCGCTGCGCAAAAAGCGATGGCGACGAGTGGGGCCAGCAGATGGTTCCGGATGCGGTGCATGGAAGTCCTCGGACAAAAGTGCGCATTCTACCGGCCTGCAGCGCGCTGCCATTGCCGAGGCTTACCGGCCGCGAGCGAGCATTGCGGGATGGCGGGATCAGCACGAGCCGCTCCTCGCCGCCGCCAGCGGCGACCACAGGATGACCCATCAGGAACCGCAAGCAGGCACCAAAGCGCGCGCTTCGGCCTGCTGCCCCGTCACGGTGAAGGCGCTGGCCTTGTTCCGGCGGGCAACCGGACTAAACGCGGCTCCGCGCCTTTCGTGTGCACGCGGTCAGTGATTGGAAGCAACCCGCAACGTGGCGGTCGGGCAATTCACCCAAATGAGGCCCGTGCCGTTCATGCGCGCTGCACGCTCGACCCGGTCCATGCGCTCCGTGTCGCATACCACCCGGCCGTCCACGTCGGCGCGGGTCAGCGGGGCAGAGGCACATCCGGCGAGGACCATCATCAGGCCGGCGCTGCCGGCAACGGCAAGTACTCGGGTCATGATTCACTCCTCCATGGCAATGACATCACGGCGAACGCGGGACCCGCGGACGGGGCCGCGCATCCTCTGCCACCACTGCCAGGCGCCGGTGGCGGCGGGTGCCCGCGGCGGCAAGATGCAAGGCGAGTATAGACCGTTACAAGTCGCGTGCGCTGAAGGTATTGCAGGCCCGCACGTCGCCGGAGTCGAAACCGGTGCGAAACCATTTGACCCGCTGGGTCGCGCTGCCGTGGGTAAAGGAATCGGGCACGACGTAGCCCTGCGTGCGCTTCTGGATCTGGTCATCCCCGACTGCCGATGCGGCGCGCAGGCCCGCCTCGACATCACCGGGGTCGAGGAGCTGGGCGCTCTGCACGTAGTGCCCCCAGACTCCGGCAAAGCAATCCGCCTGCAGCTCCAGCCGGATCGAAGCGCAGATGAACAGATGACGGCAGCAAACGGCGGGTCTGCGTTTGGATTTCGGCCCAGTGGCAGCGCGACGAAACGCCGGGATCGGGCGTCACGAAAT
>JBDUCE010000330.1:0-3792 GCA_040003635.1 Betaproteobacteria bacterium | reverse complement strand
CTGACTCCTGCATTCGCACGCCACCTATCGCCAACCCCATACTGACTTCTGGACTCCTGCACATGGCATCCGTATCCTTCGCCAACATCGAGAAATCCTTCGGCAACACGAAGGTCATCCACGGCATCGGCTTCGACATCCAGGATGGCGAGTTCGTCGTGCTGGTCGGGCCGTCGGGCTGCGGCAAGTCGACGCTGTTGCGGATGCTGGCCGGTCTGGAGGAAATCACGGGCGGCACGATCGCGATCGATGGCAAGGAGGTCAACGACGTCGAGTCGAAGGATCGCGACATTGCGATGGTGTTCCAGAGCTACGCGCTCTATCCGCACATGAGCGTTGCCGACAACATGGCGTTCAGCCTCAAGTTGCGCAAGGCCGATCCCAGGATGATCGCCGAGCGCGTCGACCGTGCGTCGAAGATCCTGAACCTCGATCCCTACCTGCATCGGTTTCCGCGCGAGCTCTCCGGCGGCCAGAGGCAGCGCGTGGCGATGGGCCGCGCCATTGTCCGCGACCCGAAGGTATTCCTGTTCGACGAGCCGCTGTCCAACCTCGACGCCAAGCTGCGCGTGGCGATGCGCGCCGAGATCAAGGCGCTCCATCAGCGTTTGAAGACGACCACCGTCTACGTCACCCACGACCAGGTCGAGGCGATGACCATGGCCGATCGCATCGTGGTGATGCACGACGGGCGCGTTGAGCAGATTGGCACGCCGCTCGAGCTCTACGACCACCCGGACAACCTGTTCGTCGCGCAATTCATCGGCTCGCCGGCGATGAACGTGGTCAACGGTTCGGTGCGGCGCGGCGGTGGCACTGCCTATGTCGAGGTGCCCGGCGGCGTGCGCTGGCCGCTCGACCACGGCCCGGGCGCCGATGGGCAGGCGGTCACCTATGGCATCCGTCCCGAGCACCTGACGCTCGCGGCGACCGGCGGCAACGCCGTCCCCGGCGAGATCATCGTCGTCGAGCCGACCGGCGCGGAGACCGAGTTCGTGATCAAGGTCGGCGAGGCGCAGGTCGATCTGCGCACCCATGGCCGGCCGAGCGTAAATCCTGGCGACAAAGTGGGTCTTGCGATCGACCCGATGAACGTCCATGTGTTCGACCAGGCGACCGGGCAACGGCTGGCAGCGTGAGCACGAAGCCTCCGCCATCGAAGCGCGTCCTCCGCTCCCAGGCGTGGTTCGGACGCAACGACCGCGACGGGTTGGTCCACCGGTCGTGGATGAAGAATCAGGGCATTCCGCACGACCAGTTCGACGGCCGTCCGGTGATCGGCATCTGCAATACCTGGTCGCAGGCCACGCCATGCAATGCGCACTTTCGCGAGCTTGCCCAGCACGTGCGCGATGGCGTGCTCGATGCCGGTGGGTTCCCCATCGAGTTTCCGGTGATGAGCCTGGGCGAAACGCTGATGCGTCCGACCACCATGCTGTTCCGCAATCAGGCGGCGATGGACGTGGAGGAATCGATCCGCGCCAATCCCTTCGACGGGATCGTGCTGATGATGGGCTGCGACAAGACCACGCCGTCGCTGCTCATGGGCGCCGCGTCCTGCAATCTGCCGACGATCGGCCTTTCGGGCGGGCCGATGCTGAACGGCAAGTTCCGCGGTCACGACATCGGTTCCGGCACCCATGTCTGGAAATTCACCGAGATGCTGAAAACCGGTGAGATGAAAATGGCCGACGTCATCGAAGCCGAGTCGTGCATGTCGCGCTCAGCAGGACACTGCATGACCATGGGCACCGCATCGACCATGGCCTCGATGGTGGAGGCGCTCGGGATGGGCCTGCCCACCAACGCCGCGATTCCCGCGGTCGATTCCCGCCGCCGGCTGCTTGCCCGCATGGTGGGGCGGCGCAGCGTGGGGATCGTCGAGGAGGATCTCACGATGTCGAAGATCCTCACCAGGGAAGCGTTCGAAAACGCGATCCGGGTCAATGGTGCGATCGGTGGGTCCACCAACGCGGTGGTTCATCTGCTCGCCATCGCCGGACGCATCGGCGTCAAGCTCACCCTGGATGATTGGGATCGGCTGGGGCGCGACATGCCGTGCCTCGTCGATCTCATGCCGTCCGGTCGCTTCCTGATGGAGGATTTCTATTACGCGGGTGGCCTGCCGGTGGTGATGAAAGAGATCGGGAAATATCTGCACCAGGATGCCCTGACGGTGAACGGCAAGACGATCCGGGAAAACGTCAGCGAAGCAGTGAACTGGAATCCCGAGGTGATCACGCCGCTCGAGCGTCCCTTCAAACCCGAAGGGGGCATCGCGGTGTTGCGCGGCAATCTCGCGCCCGACGGCGCCGTATTGAAGCCTTCGGCCGCGACCCCTCAACTCCTCAAGCACACCGGCAGGGCCGTGGTGTTCGAAAACATCGACGATCTCAATCGCCGCATCGATGACCCGAATCTCGACGTGGACGAACAATGCATTCTGGTGCTGAAGAATTGCGGCCCCAAGGGCTACCCGGGCTTTCCGGAGGTCGGCAACTTCGCGTTGCCGGCAAAGATTCTGAAGAAGGGTGTCACCGACATGATCCGCATTTCCGACGCCCGCATGTCGGGCACGGCGTATGGCACGGTGGTGCTGCACACCTCACCCGAGGCCGCCGTGGGCGGCCCGCTGGCGTTAGTGCAAAACGGCGACATCATCGAGCTCGATGTGCCACAGCGCCGCCTGCACCTCGTGGTTACCGCCGAGGAGCTCGCGCGTCGGCAACGCGCATGGAAACCACCGCCACCCCATTCGGAGCGCGGCTGGGTGAAGCTTTTTTGCGATCACGTGCTGCAGGCCGATCGGGGCATGGATCTCGATTTCCTGGTCGGCAGCTCGGGCGCACCAGTGGGCAAGGAAAGTCATTGAACGTCATCACCACACAAGGAGATATCAAATGAGATGGAGTGCCACCATGCGGGTAGCCCTGGCCGTTGGCTGCGGCGCCCTCAGCGGCGTGATCGCGATGAGCGCCAGCGCGGCGGCGCCAGGCAAGGAGCAGGGCTCGCTCGATCGCGGGCGCTACGTCGTCCGCATCGCCGGCTGCAACGATTGCCACACGCCGGGCTACGCGGAGTACGGCGGCAAGGTACCTGAAAAGGATTGGCTGGTCGGTGATCGGCTGGGCTGGAAAGGGCCATGGGGCACCACCTATCCCGTCAACCTGCGGCAATACATGAGCGCCATCTCGGAAGCGGACTGGATCAAGATCGCGCGTACCAAAGAGATGCGGCCACCGATGCCATGGTTCGCGTTGCGCGCGATGTCGACCGATGACCTGCGCGCGTTGTACCGGTTGATTCGCCATCTCGGCCCCGTCGGTGAGCCCGCGCCCGCGTATCTTCCGCCGGGGACGAATCCCACCGGGCCGTATGTGACGTTCCCCTGAAGAGGGGCCTTGATGCACTTGCGCACGGTGATGCTGTTGCTGCTGGCGCTGGTGCTCGCCGTGTTCGTGGCGGTCAACTGGACCGCGTTCATGACGCCCACTGTGCTGTCCCTCATTGTTACCAGTGTGCAGGCGCCGCTCGGGCTGGTGATGCTCGTGATCACGGGATTGCTGGCTGCCTTGTTCCTTGGCTACGCGCTGTATCTGCAGGGATCGGCGCTGCTGGAGACCCGGCGCATGACCCGCGATCTGCAATCGCAGCGACAGCTTGCAGACCAGGCAGAGGCGTCGCGTTTCACGGAGTTGCGCGGCACCCTCGAGACGCGGCTCGACCAGCTTGCAACAACACTCGCCGATGATCGCACCCGCCACGCCGCCGAAATGGCACGGTTTTCCGATG
>JBDUCE010000329.1:0-3801 GCA_040003635.1 Betaproteobacteria bacterium | reverse complement strand
CGCACCACCAGCGGCACCGACAATCCCACCGCCTTCGAGGCAGCAATCACTCCTTCGGCGATGGTGTCGCATTTCATGATCCCGCCGAAGATGTTGACCAGGATGGCCTTGAGGCCCGGATTCTTCAGCATGATCTTGAAGGCTTCGGTCACCTTCTCGGCCGTGGCGCCGCCGCCGACATCGAGGAAGTTCGCGGGCTCGCCGCCGTAGAGCTTGATCGTGTCCATCGTCGCCATCGCCAGACCCGCGCCGTTGACGAGACAGCCGATGTTGCCGTCGAGCGAGATATACGAGAGGTCGTACCTGGAGGCCTCGATCTCCGCCGGATCTTCCTCGTCCAGATCGCGCATCTCGACGATGTCGGCGTGACGGAAAAGCGCGTTGGAATCGAAGTTGAGCTTGGCATCGAGCGCCACGATGTGCCCGTCACCGGTCACGATCAGGGGATTGATCTCGGCCAGTGATGCGTCGGTTTCGACAAACGCACGATAAAGGCCCTGCAGCATCTGTCGTGCCTGCGGGAGGCTCGCATCGGGAATGCCGATCCTGCGCGCGACCTCGTCGACTTCTTCGGTGCTCAACCCCGTCGCGGGGTCGATGAACACCTTGTGGATTTTATCCGGCGTCTTCGCGGCGACTTCCTCGATATCCATCCCGCCTTCGGAGCTCGCCATCAGCACCACACGCTGCGTGGCGCGATCCACCACCATGCCGATGTAGAGCTCCTTGCGAATGTCCGCCCCCTCTTCGATCAGCAGCCGGCGCACCTTCTGGCCGCCGGGACCGGTCTGGTGCGTGACGAGCTGCATGCCGAGAATCTGGCTCGAAAGATCGCGCACCTCGTCGATCGAGCGCGCGAGTTTCACACCCCCTCCCTTGCCCCGTCCCCCGGCATGAATCTGCGCCTTGACCACCCACACCACACCGCCCAGGGCCTGCGCCGCCTTCACCGCTTCGTCGACGTTGAAGGCCGGGATGCCCCGCGGCGTGACCATGCCGTAGCGGCGAAAGATTTCCTTGCCCTGGTATTCGTGGATCTTCAAGAGCGACTCCTGACGAGAATTTCAATGCCTGGCTGGCGGAAACGACGGATTCGATCACCGGCTACAATGCCGCTGGAACGCCAAAACATTGGATTTTAAGCCGTCGCGCGGGCGAGCCGCAACCGCGCGACGCCATGATCGAATATTCACGCCATGTCTTTCATCGTCGCACTCGACCAGGGAACCACCAGCTCGCGCGCATTGGTCTTCGATCAGCAGGGCCAGGTGCACGCGGTGGCGCAGCAGGAATTCACGCAGCATTTTCCGCAGCCCGGCTGGGTCGAGCACGATCCGATGGAGATTTGGGCGACGCAATCGGGCGTGCTGCACGAGGCGATGGCCAAGGCGCGCATCGGCGCGGCCGACATCGCCGCGATCGGCATCACCAACCAGCGCGAGACCACGGTGCTGTGGGACCGGCTCACCGGCAAGCCGCTGGCCAACGCCATCGTGTGGCAGGACCGGCGGACCGCGCCCTTGTGCGATGCGCTGCGCGCGGCAGGCCACGCTGCGAACATCGCCGCCAGGACGGGGCTCGTGATCGATGCCTATTTTTCCGGTACCAAGTTGAAGTGGCTCCTCGACACTGTACCTGGCGCCCGATTGCGTGCCGCGCGGGGCGAGCTCGCCTTCGGGACGATCGATACCTGGCTCGTCTGGAACATGACCGGCGGCACGCGGCACGTGACCGACCCGTCGAATGCGAGCCGCACGATGCTCTACAACATCCACGCGGGAACCTGGGACGATGATCTTCTCGCTCTCCTTGATATTCCGCGTAGCGTGTTGCCGCAACTTACGCCCTCGTCCGGTGTGTGCGGTGAAATGATGCTCGATGGTCACCGCGTACCGATCGCCGGGATCGCCGGCGATCAGCAGGCGGCGCTTTTCGGCCAGGCGTGCCACTCGCCGGGACTCGCCAAGAATACGTACGGCACGGGGTGTTTCCTGCTGCTCAATACCGGCGAGCGCGCCGTCACCTCGCACAACCAACTGGTGACTACGGTGGCATGGCAACGCAACGGCCGCACCGACTACGCGCTCGAAGGCAGCGTCTTCATCGCCGGCGCGGTGGTACAGTGGCTGCGCGACGGCTTGCAACTCATTCGCACCGCGCCGGAAGTCGAGGCGCTGGCCGCTAGCGTGTCCGACAATGGCGGTGTCTATCTGGTGCCGGCGTTCGCCGGACTCGGCGCGCCGCATTGGGATGCCTACGCCCGCGGTGCCATTTTTGGCCTCACGCGCGGTGCGAGCGCCGGACATGTTGCGCGCGCCGCGTTGGAGTCGATCGCCTTCCAGACCGCCGACGTGCTCGCGGCCATGCAGAAAGATGCGGGCATGACGTTGACGGAGTTGCGCGTCGACGGTGGCGCGGCGGCCAACAATCTCCTGATGCAGTTTCAGGCCGATCTGCTGGGCGTTCCCGTGGTACGTCCCAAGGTGCTCGAGACGACGGCGCTGGGTGCCGGATATCTTGCAGGTCTTGCCGTCGGCTACTGGAAGGATGCAAGCGACGTCGCAGCCAACCGGCAGGTCGATCGGCGCTTCGAGCCGGCGATGTCGCGCGCGCGCGCCGTGGAGCTGCAGGAGCGGTGGAGCAAAGCCGTCGAGCGCAGCAAGGGCTGGGCATGAGTAATCAACGCGTCACGCGATGATCCTCGATGAGAGATGCAAATGACGGTTTCCGTTAATCGCGCCGATTGGCGCACCCCGACGGTCGTGCTCGTATGCGGCGGCCTCATCCTCACGCTCTCCTTGGGCATACGCCATGGCTTCGGCCTTTTTCTGCAGCCGATGAGCGCAGATTTGCATTGGGGACGCGAAACGTTTGCCCTCGCGCTGGCGGTGCAGAACCTGATGTGGGGCGTGACCTTGCCCTTTGCCGGCATGCTCGCCGACAAATACGGCGCCCATCGCATGGTGCTGGGCGGAGCGGCGCTGTATGCACTCGGCCTGGTGCTGATGGCGCATGCGGGCACCCCGCTCATGATGGTGCTGACCTGCGGCGTGCTGATCGGCGCCGGACTCTCCGGCGTCACCTTCAGCGTGGTGCAGGGGGTGCTCGGCCGAACCTTCCCGCCGGAAAAGCGCAGCATGGCGCTCGGCATTTCCGCGGCAGCAGGCTCCTTCGGACAGTTCGCGCTGCTGCCCTTGACGCAGACGATGCTGACGCACCTCGGCTGGTACGGCGCGCTTTTGTGCCTGGCGGCAATCGCGCTGCTGATGGCGCCGCTCGCTGCCGCACTGGTGGAGCGGCGCGAATCACGCGCTCATATGCACAAGCAGTCGGCGGGCGAAGCCGTGCGCGAAGCACTCCGCCACCGCGGTTACCTGCTGCTCACCATCGGCTTTTTTGTGTGCGGGTTTCAGATCGTGTTCATCGGCGTGCATCTGCCGGCGTATCTCGCCGATCACGGATTCGCCGCCCATGTGAGCGTCACGGCATTGGCGCTGATCGGACTGTTCAACATCATCGGCACCTTTTCGGCGGGTTGGCTCGGCAATCGCATGCCGAAGCGATACATCCTGTCGGCGATCTATTTCGCGCGCACGCTGGTGATCCTGCTGTTCATCCTGCTGCCTCTCACTGCGACCACGGTGTACGCGTTCTCGATTGCCCTGGGGTTGCTGTGGTTGTCCACGGTGCCTCCGACCAACGGTATCGTCGCGCAGGTGTTCGGCGTGCGGTACATGGCGATGCTTTCCGGCATCACGTTCTTCAGCCACCAGATGGGCAGCTTCCTCGGCGCGTGGCTCG
>JBDUCE010000328.1:0-3823 GCA_040003635.1 Betaproteobacteria bacterium | reverse complement strand
TCGGCGACGGTGACGGCCGCGTCGGCATGGGCAAGGGCAAGGCCAAGGAAGTGCCCGTCGCGGTGCAAAAGGCCATGGAAGAGGCCCGCCGCAAGATGATCAAGGTGCGCCTGAAAAGCGGCACGCTGCACCATGCGGTGGAAGGCCGGCATGGCGCCACCAAAGTCTTCATGCAACCGGCGGCCGAAGGCACGGGCGTCATCGCCGGCGGCCCGATGCGCGCAGTGTTCGAAGTCGTCGGCGTCACCAACATTCTCGCCAAGTGCCATGGCTCGACCAATCCGTACAACCTCGTGCGTGCCACCTTGAACGCGCTCGAGAACGGCAGCGCGCCCGCCGACATCGCCGCCAAGCGCGGGATGACGGTCGAGCAGTTGATGGAGGCTTAAGCCATGCCGGCCGCAAAACGATTGCGCGTGACGCTCGTCAAGAGCACCGCCAGCTGCAAGGGGCACCACCGCGCGACCGTGCGGGGATTGGGGCTCAAGTGGACGAACCATTCGGTCGAGGTGGAGGACACGCCGTCGACGCGCGGGATGATCAACAAGGTCTATTACCTGGTCAAGGTGATCGACGCCGATGGTAAAGAAGTCGGGAGCCGATGATGCGGTTGAACACGATCAAGCCTGCAGAAGGCTCGAACAAGGCGCGGCGGCGTGTGGGTCGCGGCATCGGGTCCGGTCTCGGCAAGACGGCGGGGCGCGGGCACAAGGGACAGAAGTCCCGCTCCGGCGGATTTCACAAGGTCGGCTTCGAAGGCGGCCAGATGCCGTTGCAGCGCCGGTTGCCCAAGCGCGGCTTCGTGTCGACCACCCGCTATGACACGGCCGAGGTGCGGCTCTCCGATCTCGCCAAGCTGCCGGTGACGGACATCGATCTCCTTGCGCTGAAATCGGCCGGCTTGGTCCCGGCGCGCGCAAAGGCCGCAAAAGTCATCAAGTCCGGTGCGCTCACCAAGGCGGTGAAGCTGACCGGCCTCGGCGCCACCAAGGGTGCCAAGGCGGCCATCGAGGCTGCCGGCGGCAGCCTCGCTTAAGACAGGAAAATAGTTTGGCCACCACCAATAATCCGGCGCTGAAGAGCGGGACCAAGTATGCCGATCTGAAGCGGCGGCTGTGGTTCCTGCTGGGCGCCCTGATCGTGTATCGGGTCGGGACCCACATTCCCGTGCCGGGCATCAACGCGGGCGTGCTCGACGAGCTGTTCCGCAACCAGCAAGGCGGCATCCTTGGCCTGTTCAACGTGTTCTCGGGCGGCGCGCTGCAGCGCTTCTCGATTCTCGCGCTCGGCATCATGCCGTACATATCAGCGTCCATCATCATGCAGCTTTGCACGGTGGTGGTGCCCTCGCTCGAGGGGTTGAAGAAGGAAGGCGAAGCAGGCCGCCGCAAGATCACGCAATACACGCGGTATGCAACACTCGGGCTCGCATTCTTCCAGGCCCTCGGCATCTCGGTCGCGCTGGAGGCGCAGCCCAACCTCGTGATCGATCCGGGTCTCGCGTTCCGGATGGTGAGTGCCATCACGCTGGTCACGGGCACCATGTTCCTGATGTGGCTGGGGGAGCAGATCACCGAGCGGGGCCTGGGCAACGGCATCTCGCTCATCATTTTCGCCGGCATTGCATCGGGGTTGCCGCATGCGATCGGCCTCACGCTGGAGCAGGCGCGAACGGGCGCTTATTCGATTCCGTTGGTGCTGGGGATCGCCGCGCTGGTGGTGGTGGTGACTGGATTCGTGGTGTTTGTCGAGCGGGCGCTGCGCAAGATCCTGGTCAACTATGCCAAGCGCCAGGTCGGCAACAAGGTTTATCAGGGCCAGAGCTCGCACTTGCCGCTCAAGCTCAACATGGCGGGCGTGATTCCGCCGATCTTCGCCTCCTCGATCATCCTGTTCCCGGCGACCCTGGCGCAGTGGTTCGGCAGCGGCGACAGCGGAATCTGGCTGCGGGACCTCGCGACCGCGCTCGGGCCCGGGCAACCGGTGCACGAGATCCTCTATGCGTCGGCCATCATCTTTTTCTGCTTCTTCTACACGGCGCTGCAGTACAACCCGAAGGAAACGGCAGAGAACCTGAAGAAGAGCGGTGCCTTCATCCCCGGATACCGTCCGGGCGACCAGACCGCGCGCTATATCGAGCGCATCACCCTGCGGCTCACGCTGCTCGGCTCGCTCTATCTCGTGGTGGTGTGTTTCGTCCCGAATTTCCTGATCGCCTGGAAGCAGGTGCCGTTCTACTTCGGGGGTACTTCGCTGCTGATCATCGTGGTCGTGACGATGGACTTCATGACCCAGGTTCAGGCGTACCTCATGTCGCAGCAGTACGAGTCGCTGTTGCGCAAGGCGAACTTCAAGGGTGGGATCCCCACGCGCTGATGTCGAAGGAAGAAACGATCCAGATGCAGGGGGAGATTCTCGAGATGCTCCCGAACGCGACCTTTCGGGTGAAGCTCGAGAACGGACACGTGGTGCTCGGACACATCTCGGGAAAGATGCGCATGCATTACATCAAGATCCTGCCGGGCGACAAGGTGACCGTGGACATGACGCCTTACGACTTGTCACGGGCGCGGATCATTTTCCGCGCGAAATGATTCAGGGGACGCAATGAAAGTGCTCGCTTCAGTCAAGAAAATTTGCCGCAACTGCAAGATCGTCCGGCGCCACGGTGTCGTGCGCGTCATTTGTACCGACCCGCGCCACAAGCAGCGGCAAGGGTGACCGGCTGAGCGCATCGGCTATCGACAGCAACGACAAGACATCAATCGGCAAGGGGTTCGCTGCCAGCTGAGTGCTGGAAGCCGAGAACCCGAGCCCAGCGAGGAAAGACATGGCCCGTATTGCAGGCGTCAACATTCCGAACCATCAGCACGCAGAGATCGCGCTGACGGCGATCTACGGCATCGGCCGTCCGCGGGCGCGCGCCATTTGCGTCGCGGCCGGGATATTGCCCGCGGCCAAGGTCAAGGACCTGTCCGACGCCGAGATGGACAAGCTGCGCGAGCAGATCGGCAAGTTCACCATCGAGGGCGACTTGCGCCGCGAAGTGACGATGAGCATCAAGCGGCTGATGGACCTCGGTTGTTACCGCGGGGTCCGGCATCGGCGTGGATTGCCCGTGAGAGGACAGCGCACGCGCACCAACGCCCGCACCCGCAAAGGGCCGAAGAAATCGCGCTCCGGCATGAGCTCGCGGTCGGCCACGCCCAAGCCGGCCACCAAGTAACAGTCAAGGATAAACAGCATGGCAACCCAGTCACAGAACCCGAAGCCCGGTGCACGCGTCCGGAAGAAGGTCAAGAAAAACGTCGCCGAAGGCATCGCGCACATCCACGCGTCGTTCAACAACACGATCATTACGATCACCGACCGCCAGGGCAATGCGCTGTCGTGGGCAACGTCCGGCGGCGCCGGCTTCAAGGGTTCGCGCAAGTCCACCCCGTTCGCGGCGCAGGTTGCCGCCGAGCGCGCGGGCCGCGTGGCCGTGGAATACGGCGTGAAGAACCTCGAAGTGCGGATCAAGGGCCCGGGCCCGGGACGTGAATCGGCAGTGCGCGCCCTCAATGCGCTGGGCATGAAGATCACCAGCATCTCGGATGTGACACCGATTCCGCACAACGGCTGCCGGCCACCGAAGCGCCGGCGTATTTGATTTCTTCCTGTTGATACAGCTAAAAATCGACGAGCTTGGCTCGCGATTTTTAGGTAACTGATGCGGGAAAAAGTAGGGTTTCACTTTTTCCCGAAAAGGATGATATGGCTCGATACCTCGGACCGAAATGCAAGCTGGCGCGACGGGAAGGCACCGACCTTTTCCTGAAAA
>JBDUCE010000327.1:0-3861 GCA_040003635.1 Betaproteobacteria bacterium | reverse complement strand
CACCCCGCTCGACAATCGCGGCGAGGATCCGGGCCCGAAGGAGATGATGAAGTGGATTGTCATGCACCTCGCCCAGCAGCCGAAACCGCGCCGCGGTGAGGCGTGCGACCAGCGTGGCCTCGTCGATGAAGACCTTCCCGCGCACATCCCAGATGGGCGAACGTGATGCAGCGTCCGGCGCAGTAAGCGCTGCGCACGCACCCGCCAGCAGCGCGAGGGCCACCGCGACCATCGCCGCACCCGGCATGAAGCGCCGCATGTCAGCCTTTTACATCCGCGGCGACAAGGATGCTGCAGCGCACGCGCTCGATCAGCATGGTGTCCACCGAGCCGCGCCACCAGCGCATGGCGAACGATTTGGCGCGTGAGTGGCCGATGATGAGAAGGTCGATGCCCAGGGTTTCGACCAGGCGCGCGATGACATCCACCGGCTCGCCGATCACGAAGTGGGATTGCACCCTTATCCCACGGGCTGCCAGCTTCGCCTCGGCGTCCTTCATGTCCGCCTGCAATTCGTCCCGGCCCGCGGCCAGAGTCATTTCGGGCAGGTATTCGCCCGCGACCAGATACGCCGCGGTGTTCATCACCGCCGCGACATGCATCTCGACTTCGGGATCAGCACCGAACCCTGCCGCTTCGTCAAGCGCGGCGCGCGACTCGTCGGCACCGTTGTACGCCACCATTATTTTTCGATATCTCGCCATACCCATCTCCCCTGACGGCGCTGCCGCGCGAGCTCGCGCATGACCCGGGTGAGATCCGACTTGCCTTCAAGCCGGTGCCGGGAGCCTCCGGCATCATGATATGCCCGGCTTCCGGATCGCGGACGTAAAAAAAGCGCCCGACTGGCGGGCGCTTGGTTGCTCTCCATCGCCTCCCAATGGGGGAGCCGCGGGAGGACGAAAATACAGATCAATGCTTGGTAGTCGAGATTTCTCCAGTCGCGTGGGCGTCCTTCTTGGCTTGCGCGTACACCGCCTTGGATTCCTTCACGACGCGATTGTATTCGTTCTTGGCCTGCGCCTTGCAAGAGCGTTCGTCAGCGCCTTTCATCTCCTTGCAACGGTCCTTGGCGGCCTTGTAAGTAGCCTCCGCCTCCTTTTTGGTATCGTGGTAGCGTGCTTCCGCGCGCTCTTGCTGCCGATCCTCGGCCTTCTCGGCGCGGACTTTTTCCTTCGTCGTCTCGATCGGGTGGCGCAACGCATCTGCGGCGACTGCCGACCCGGCGAAAGTCAAAAACGTTCCGGCAATGATGGCTGCAGTGAATTTATTCATGTGGCACTCCCAAATAAGTTATCGGATGGATGCAAGTCTAGGCTTGCGATCCTGGTGTCATCGAATCATGCCGCACGTAGTCTGTGCGAACGGCCGCTCCAGCGTTGTCTCCGTCCGGGAGGACTATGCGTAGGGAAACGACTGACGCCGATGTAGGTTGTCAGCGCGTATGCGACCCTGGTCTCATGCAGCGAGGAAGGCACAACGCGGAACCGGACGCGTCACGCAAGGTGTAGGGGATGGACTACAACAGCGCGCGGTTGCCGCCGGATGGGCAACCACCACGCCCACGATTGATGATGGGTCCCATGTTTTATTAACCGCGGTAGTTTTTCAACAGCCTGTCCAGACCCATGTCCGCCGACTCTCCCTCCGCAACCCCCGCCAGCGCAGCCGCGGCGGGAGGTCGCGCGGCAATTCCGGTCGTATGCCCGGTTTGCAGCCACCGCAACCCGACCGGCGCGAAGTATTGCAACAATTGCGGCTCGCGCGTTCATCTGCGGGAATGCGTGCAGTGCGAAGCGATCAACGAGCCCGGTGTGGCCCACTGCTACAAGTGTGGCGCACCGATGACGCCGCGTGCGTTGGACCAACGCGATGTACCGGCCGAGGTTTCGCGGCTGGCGCCACGCGGTGCACCCGCGGGTCTCCAGCGGCGCCCGGCCGGCGACGCGCCAGCGCCCGCGAAGCCGCAGTCGACGATTGCGACGGCCTATTCCCCATCCCTGGCCTCCGTCGCCGGGGTTGCGCCGGCTCGCCTGGCGGTGCCGGTAATCGCGCAGGATGACGACAACCCCCTCGAAACGCCGGTTCATTTCATCGGCGACGCCGAGGTTGGGTTCGATGCGGCCGATGCCGAGGCAGGCCCTGCGCCCGCGGATTCGTCGCGTCGGGCGAGGCGCGCGCGAGGCCACGCGCGCCGGTCAGCGGCGATCATCGTGGGCCTCCTGCTGCTGTGCGTCGCCGCCGGCCTTGCCGGCCTGGCGCACTATCGCCCCGACGTGATCGATGGCGCCCTCGCATGGGTACGCTCGACGATGGCGAAGTCATCGGGCGCGATGCCGGAGGCGGTGCCTGCGATCCCCACGTCTCCCCTCGCGCCTGCTTCACCGCCCGCCCCAGCCCTGCCGCCCGCCCCACCCGCCCCAGCGCTGTCACCCGCGCCAGCCCCGCCACCTGCGACATAATTCCCGGCTGTGGCGCGTGCTTGCCGAATGCCGCCAGGAAGCGCTATGCCAGCGGCGCAACTTTCAGCACTTCGTCGGCGGAGGTCAACCCCGCCGCGATCTTCGCCGTCCCGGATACTCGCAGCGGCTTCATGCCTTCCTTGTATGCCTGCTCGCGGATCTTCGAATCGTCGGCGTCGTGAGACACCATCCGGCGAATCGCCGGTGTCATCATCATGATCTCGTAGAGGCCGATGCGACCGAAATAGCCGGTCATGCGGCATTCGATGCAGCCGGCCGGCACCATCACCTGCGCCGGCTTTTCCGCGCGCCAGGGCGAGGTCAGCATCCGCCACGTCTCATCGTCGGGCGGCTCGCCCGGTTGCTTGCAATGCGGACAAAGCGTTCGCACCAGGCGCTGGGCCATCACGCCGAGCAGTGTCGAGCTGATGAGATAAGGCGGCACGCCTAGGTCGAGCAGGCGGGTGACCGCTGTCGGCGCATCGTTGGTGTGGAGCGTCGACAACACGAGATGACCGGTCAGCGCGGCCTGCACGGCCATGTCCGCGGTATCGCGATCGCGCACCTCGCCGACCATGATGATGTCCGGGTCCTGGCGCAGCAGCGTTCTCACGCCGTGCGCGAAATCCACGCCGATCGCCTGCTGAACCTGCATCTGGTTGAAGGCCGGCTCGATCATTTCGATCGGGTCTTCGATCGTGCAGACGTTGACCTCGGGGGTCGCGAGCTGCCGCAGCGAAGAATAGAGCGTGGTGGTCTTGCCTGAGCCCGTCGGCCCGGTGACCAGCAGCACGCCATTGGGCTCTCCGATCATGCGCTCCCAGCGCTGCCGGTCCTCGGTGGTGAAGCCGAGCTCCGCGAAATCGCGCACCAGCACGTCGGGACTGAAAATGCGCATCACGACCTTCTCGCCGAAAGCCGTCGGCATGGTCGAGATGCGCAGCTCGATTTCCTGGCCGTCCGGGGCCACCGTCTTGATGCGTCCATCCTGCGGGCGGCGCTTTTCGACGATCTCCATGCGGGCCAGGAGCTTCACCCGCGAGGTCATGGCGAGCAGCACCGGAGTGGGGATGGCGTAGACCTGGTGCAGCACGCCGTCGATGCGGAAGCGCACCAGTCCGGCCTCGCGTCGCGGCTCTATGTGGATATCGGAGGCGCGCTGCTCGAAGGCGTACTGCCAGAGCCAATCGACGATGTGGACCACGTGCCGGTCGTTGGCATCGATGTGGCCGCTGCGCCCGAGCTCGACCAGCTGTTCGAAATTGCGGGCCAGCGAGATATCGCCGCGCGAGGTCTCCTGCGCCTTCTTCATCGACCGGGCGAGGCTGAAGAACTCGCCGATGTAACGGCGGATGTCGACCGGATTGACGAAGACGAACTCGACTTTGAGCCGCAGGAT
>JBDUCE010000326.1:0-3865 GCA_040003635.1 Betaproteobacteria bacterium | reverse complement strand
CTCGGCATCCACGTGTTGCCGATGATGACCACGACCCGCGCGGCGATCGTTGCGCGCTGGACCGAGGCGGGCTACAAAAAGCTGTTCTCGCTGGTGTCGTTGGCCGGCCTGATCCTGATCGTCGTCGGTTATGCCCTCGCCGATCCGGGCCCGCGGCTCTTTGCACCCTCGGCGAGCGCGATCAGGATCGCACCGTACGCCATGGTGGTCGTGTTCATCCTGCTCGCCGCCGCCAACATGCGCGGCCACACGCGGCATTTACTCAGGCATCCGATGTTGCTCGCCATCATCCTCTGGTCGGCGATGCATTTGCTGGCCAACGGCGACCTGCGCGGCACGGTGCTCTTCGGTGGTTTTCTGGCGTATGCCCTGGTCGACCTGGCGTCCGCAATGGGGCGGGGCGCGGTCAAGGTCATCGTGCCGAGCGTCAAATTCGATGTGATCGCAGTCGTCGCGGGTGTCATCGTGGCGCTGGTGGTGATGACCTTTCATCGCCTTCTCTTCGGGGTCAAGGTCGTTCCATTCGGCCTATAGCGCGGAGTGGCCCCCGCGCGAGGCCGCGGATTCGAATCAACACCAAGGCTCATCGAGCTTATGGAAGTGTCATTCAGCAAGGAAGTCGCCATGCTCCGCCGTGGAGAGGGGGAAACCTTTCATGGCGAAGGTATCCTCGCCATCACCAAGGCGCTGCTGCAGTCGGGCGTGGCGTATGTGGGCGGCTACCAGGGCGCGCCGGTATCGCACCTCCTCGACGTGCTGGTGCAGGCGAAAAGCACCCTGGCCGAGCTGGGGGTGCACGTCGAGGCCTGTGCCAATGAAGCATCGGCTGCCGCGATGCTCGGCGCATCCATTCACTACCCGCTGCGGGGTGCGGTCACCTGGAAGTCCATCGTCGGCACCAATGTTGCCGCGGATGCGCTCTCGAACCTGGCGTCGCCGGGCGTCACCGGCGGCGCGCTCATCATCGTCGGCGAGGACTACGGGGAGGGTGCGAGTGTCATCCAGGAGCGTACCTACGCCTACGCGCTCAAATCCTCGCTCCTGCTGTTCGATCCGCGTCCCGAGCTGGCCCACATGGTGCGTATCGTCGAAGAGGCATTCGCGCTGTCCGAGGCGTCGAATATGCCGGCGCTCCTGCAACTGCGCATCCGGACCTGCCACATGCGCGGCACCTTCGCCTGCAAGGACAACATCGCGCCGGCAATCTCGACCCGCCACCTGATGGAGGATCCCGCCGCCTTCGACTATGCGCGCCTGGCCCATCCTCCCGTGACCTACGCGCAGGAAAAGCGCAAGTTCGGGGAGCGCATTCCCGCCGCACGGCGATTCATCGTGGAGCGCGGCCTCAACGAGCGTTTCCCCGGAAGGCGCGCCGACATCGGGCTCATCATCCAGGGCGGGCTTTACAACTCGGTCGTGGGAGCGCTCGGCGAGCTGGGTCTCGCCGATGCGTTCGGTGCGGGTGAGCTGCCGATTTTTGCGCTGAATGTCACCTATCCCCTGGTACCTGCCGAGCTGCGCGATTTCTGTCTCGGCAAGCGCGCGGTGCTGGTGCTGGAAGAAGGCCAGCCCGAATTCATCGAGCAGGAGTTGCTGGTCACCTTGCGCCGGCTCGACGCGCAGACGGCGGTGAACGGCAAGGATGTATTGCCGATGGCAGGCGAGTACACCGTCGAAGTGATTGCGCGGGGCCTTGTGGCGTTCCTCGCGCAGCACGCACCGGAGATCGATCTCAATGCCGGTCGCGCCTGGCTCGAGGCCACCACTGCGCGCCGTGCGGAGGTCACCCGCGCATGGGCAGCGCCGTTGCCGGCGCGACCGCCGCAATTCTGCACCGGTTGCCCGGAGCGGCCCGTGTTTTCGGCATTGAAGCTGGCGCAGCAAACCATCGGCAACGTCCATATTGCCGGCGATATCGGCTGCCATTCGTTCGCCACGTTCGAGCCCTTTGGCATGGGGCATTCGATTCTCGGTTACGGGATGAGTCTTGCGAGCCGCGCCGGTGTCTCGCCGATGATGAGCCGGCGCACGCTCGCCGTGATGGGCGACGGCGGCTTCTGGCACAACGGCCTTCTCACCGGCGTGCAGTCGGCGCTGTTCAACAACGACGATGCCGTGCTGCTTATTTTCAAAAACGGCTACACCTCGGCCACCGGCACGCAGGAGATCATCTCGACACCGGGCGACGCGATTAGGGCCGAGGTGGAAGACAAGACCCGCAGCCTGGTCGACGAGAACCAGGTGATCGAGCGCACGCTGGAAGGGCTGGGCGTGCAATGGCTGCGCCGCGTCGACAGTTACCGCGTGGAAGCGATGCGGCGCACCCTCATCGAAGCCTTCACCACCGAATTCGCCGGATTGAAAGTCATCATCGCCGCGGGCGAATGCCAGCTCGAGCGGCAACGCCGGGTCAAGCCCTGGCGGGCGAGCCAGGAGAAGCGCGGCAAGCGCATGGTGCGGGTGAAATACGGCGTCGATGAAGATACGTGCTCGGGCGATCACTCGTGCATCCGCCTGTCCGGGTGTCCGACCCTATCGGTCAAGGCCGGCAGCGATCCGTTGCGGGTCGATCCCGTGGCAACGGTGCTCGAAGGCTGTGTCGGTTGCGGACTGTGTGGCGAGAACGCCCATGCGGCCACCTTGTGTCCTTCGTTCTATCGCGCCGAAGTGATCCGGAATCCGAACTGGCGCGATGCGGTCGCCGCGCGCCTGCGGGAAGCCGTGCTGCGGGTGTTGCAGCCGGCGTATCCCATGAGCGCGGACAAGCGCGGACACGCGCCGATAAGCGCGGATGAACGCGGATGAGCGCAACCGATCCATCGGCGACCAAGCCGTTGCGGATCCTGATCGCCGCCCTCGGCGGGGAGGGCGGTGGTGTGCTCGCGCAATGGCTGGTCGAGGCGGCGATGGAGGCCGGTTTCGCCGCGCAGGGCACGTCCATTCCGGGCGTCGCCCAGCGTACCGGCGCGACCACTTATTACGTCGAGATTTTTCCGGTGCCGATCGCGTCCCTTGGCGGGCGCCAGCCGGTCCTCGGCCTCTATCCGGTGCCCGGCGCGATCGATCTCGTCGTCGCTTCGGAGCTTCTCGAAGCCGGGCGCGTGGTGCAATCCGCAATGGTGAGTCGTGAGCGCACGCATCTCATTGCGTCGACCAGCCGCACGCTCACGACCGCCGAGAAAATGGCCCTCGGCGATGGCCGTTTTTCTTCCGATCGCCTGCAAGCGGTGGTGCGCGCCCAAAGCCGCGCGTTCTCGGCGTTCGACATGGACGCCACCGCGCGCAATGCCGGCACGGTGGTGAGTGCGGTGATGCTGGGCGGCATTGCGGGCAGCGGTGTCGTGCCGATCCCGCATGACGCGTTCGAGGCAGTCATCCGCGCGTCGGGGGTAGGGGTCGAAGGCAGCTTGCGCGGATTTCGCGCGGGCATTGCGGCGCTGCGCGAGACGGCCGTCATCGCAGATGCGGTGTTGCCGCTGCCCGCGAGTGAAGCCGGGACGTGGCCGGCGGCGGTGGCGGAAATGGCAGACCTGGGCCGCGCGCGCATGCTCGAATTTCAGGACTCACGCTATGCCACCCTTTATCGGGAACGCGTGGAGGCGATGCTGGCGGCCGAGCGGGCCGTCGATCCTGCGGGCTCGAAGGGCTATGCGCTCACCCGTGAAGCGGCGCGTTTCCTGGCGCTCTGGATGGCCTTCGATGACGTGGTGCGCGTGGCCGCGCTCAAGTGCCGCGCCAGCCGGTTCGCGCGTGTCCGCGACGAAGTGAACGCGGGCCCCACCGATATCGTGCGCATCATCGACCATTTCAAGCCGGGCGTGCCGGAGCTTGCGGGACTGTTGCCGCCGCCCATGGCGCGCCGGCT
>JBDUCE010000325.1:0-3890 GCA_040003635.1 Betaproteobacteria bacterium | reverse complement strand
GCCCCATGCCACCCGCTCGCACGCATGCGTGTAGTGTGAACAGGCCCTAACAGTCCTTCCCGTTCCGATCCACCGATACGGTTCGTTGCCCGAGCGACGAGCCCCTCTGCGATATTTGCTCCCAGCGTTACTGCCTGAAGCTAGCGCGCACCTGCGCGCTTGAGGCGGTTCGCCAGCGCCTCGTCATCATTGCGCTGCGCCCAGGATAGTGCCGTGGCGCCATCCGCGTTGCGATGGTTGACGTCGGCACCGCTGGCGAGCAGCAGCTCGATGGTCGTTCGATGCGACTCCCGCACGGACATCATCAGCGGCGTCGTACCGTTGGGCGCGGCTGCGTTTACATTGGCCCCTTGCGCGAGAAGGTAGCGCACGATTTCGTCCCGGCCGCCGGTTGCGGCATAGATCAACGGCGTCCAGCCGGGCATGTCGATGGCGGCCCCGCGCTGGCGCAGCGTGCGCACGATATTGAGATGCCCGTTGAGCGCGGCCACCTTGATCGCAGTATCTCCGAAACGGTTGGCGCGATCGACGTCCGCACGCGCGGCCAGGAGCGCATTCACGGTGTCCTGAAAGCCCAGGCGCGCCGCGACCAGGAGCACGGGATCGGTGTTTGGATCGACCGTATCGGGGTCCATGCCCCGCGCCAGTAATGACTTCACCTGGTCGACCCGGTCGTTCGCCACCGCAAAGACGAAATCCTCATAGATCCGCGGATCGGCGGCAATGGCGCCGGCGCAACTGAAACTCATGAAAGCGATCAGCAGCCAACGACGGCCGTGCCGGCGAATGCGATACCGTTCATGCCACATGGGCAACCTCTTGGGCTACTGCGACGGGATCGACACCGAACAAGCGGAAGAAATTGGCGCTGGTAGCGGCAGCAATCTCCTCCACCGGGGTTTGCCGCAGGCGTGCGACTTCGGCACCGACGTACGCGACGTAGGCGGGCTCGTTGGTCTTGCCGCGGTGAGGCACGGGGGCGAGATAGGGGGAGTCGGTCTCGATCAGCAGCCGATCGAGCGGCATCCGGGTGGCGACCTCTTTGACGGTGGCCGCGTTCTTGAATGTCACGATGCCGGAAATCGAAACGTGAAAACCCATGTCGAGCGCCGCCGCCGCAACATCCCAGGATTCGGTGAAGCAGTGCATGACCCCGCCCACTCGCTGTGCACCCTCCTCGCGCATCAGCCGCAGCGTGTCCTCCGCTGCGGCACGGGTGTGAATCACGAGCGGCTTCCCCGTCGCCACCGCGGCCCGGACGTGAACGCGAAAACGGGTCCGCTGCCATTCGAGATCGCCGCGCAACCGGTAATAGTCGAGCCCCGTTTCGCCGATGGCTACGACCTTCGGCGACCCCGCGAGGCGAACGAGGTCTTCGACGGTCGGCTGAGGCGTCTCCTCCTGGTCCGGATGGACGCCGACGGTGGCGTAAAGATGCCCATGATCGCGGGCCAGCGCATGCACCGCCGGCCAACGTGCGAGGTCGACCGATATGCATAGCGCATGGGTCACCCGCGCCCTGGCCATTGCGTCAAGGACCCGCGGTAAATCTGCTGCGAGTTCCGGAAAATCGAGATGGCAATGGGAATCGACGAACATGGGGAGCGTCCACGACGTCAACGCCGGCCGACCCGAATCAGGCCGCCAGTGAGCTTGACGCCGCGCACCGCGGCTACATGGTATGCGTGGGACGGGAGGAAGCGAGCGCTTCGCCGAGCACTTTCTCGATGGTGGCCCGCGCCGCAGCGCCGGTTTCGTCCTGCGTGAACTGGACACCGATGCCCTGGGTACGGTTTCCTTGTACGCCCTCGGGCGTGATCCAGACCACCTTGCCCTGCACCGCGATCCGGTTCGGATCGTCCATGAGCGAGAGCAGCATGAAAACGTCCTCTCCCAACTGATACTGCCGGGCCGTCGGAATGAAAATGCCGCCGCCTTTCACGAACGGCATATACGCGGCGTAGAGCGCCGCCTTCTCACGAATGTTGAGCGACAGCACGCCCGGACGCGCAACATTGGTCGTTGCAGGAATCACATTGCCAGGTTTGTCTGCCATCAGCGGGAACTCGGTAGATTGAACAGCGTGCGGTAACCGATCAGGAGCGCTTCAGCGACGAGGTGTGGAACAAGCGGGTGCGCCACCTGACCGCGCTGAAGCAACAGCATCCGATGATAGCGAAAGAGCGACAGCGGCGCCACCTGCGGCGCGAGCGTGCGCAAGGAAGCGTCGAAGTCCGGATTGCGCTGTGGGCTCGCACCTGCAATCACCCGAGCGAGATCGCCCGTCCAGTAGAGCAGCCAGTCGATGGCCTGGGCCAGTCGGGCCCGGCGATCCTCGCGCCCTCCTGCCAGGATGCGCGACGCGACCGCCAGCACCGGCAGGGTGAATGGGGCGGCAAGCGCGGCAAGCCACACTTGCCGTTCCGTTTGCACCGCTTGATCGGCCAAGCGCAGCGCGGCAAGTGGCGCGCCGCCCGCCTGCGCCAGCACGGTCTCCGGCGCCTTGACGCCTTGCGCGAGCAGCCAATCGCGCGCCGCAGCGGCCGGTGGAAACGGGGCCGCCATGGGCCGGCAACGACTGACGATCGTAGGCGGAAGGCGACCCGGGTGGTCCGTGACCAAAAGAATATAGGTGTGCGCCGGGGGCTCTTCCAGCGTCTTCAGCAGCGCATTCGCGGCGTTGGCGTTCATCCGTTCCGCCGGCGCAATGACCGCCACCTTGGCGCCCTGTCGATGACTCGTAAGCTGCACGAAATCGATCAGTGCGCGCACGCGATCGATGGCAATCGTCTCGGTCACGACCTGCTCCCCTGATTCTTCATCGAGGGTGCTGCGCTCGAGGCGCATCAGGTCGGGGTGTTGCCCGGCCATCGCGTAGCGGCATCCGGCGCACGCGTCGCACGCCGCGCCGCTCGCGCGCGGCGCTTCGCACAGCAGCGCTTGCGCAAGGTGGAGGGCGAGTGCGTGCTTGCCGATCCCCGCCTGCCCATGGATCAGCAACGCATGGGGCATGGCGGAGCGCTGTCCAATGACCTCCAGCAGCGCTTCCTGTTGCCAGGGTAACCGTGCGGGCCAGGACACTCCCGGCGCACCCGGCCCTTCATTTTCGGGGATGTCGAGCGTCATGCGCTATCAGCGCCGGCGTCGAGCTCGGCAAGATGACTTTCGAGCACCCGTCGAACGGTGCCGAGCGGCTGGCCGCTGTCGATGATGCGAAAGCGCCCCGGTTCCGCCTCGGCGCGAGCCAGGTAGACGGCCCGCACCCGCTCGAAAAAAGTGGCCGCCTCGCGTTCGAACTTGTCGGGTTGCCGCCCTTGCGCCTGCGACTTCATCAGCCGATCCCGCGAGAGCGCGGGCGGGACATCGAAAAGGAAGGTGCGATCGGGCTGGCAATGGCCATGGATCCACCGTTCCAAGGCGCGAACCCTGGCGACGGAAACACCATGTCCGCCGCATTGGTAGGCGAAGGTCGCATCGGTGAAACGATCACATAGGACCCAGTCGCCTCGCGCCAGAGCCGGGCGGATGACCTCCTGCAGATGCTCGCGCCGGGCCGCAAACATGAGGAGCGCTTCGGTGTCGTGCGTCATCGGCGCATGCAGGAGGAGCTCGCGCAGCTTTTCGCCCAGGGCAGTGCCGCCGGGCTCGCGCGTTGCGACAACGGTATGGCCCAGCGCCGCAATGCGCGTTGCGAGCCACTCGACGTGCGTACTCTTGCCGGCCCCGTCGATGCCCTCCAGCGTGATGAAGTGGCCGGTACGCCCCCTCATGAACGATGCGACCCGTGCGTCAGGCTCGTGTCCGGCATGATGATCGGGCGTTTCAGCGTCCGTTCTTCTGAAATTTGGCGACCGCGCGGGCGTGATCGACCAGGTTGGTGGAGAACTGCG
>JBDUCE010000324.1:0-3904 GCA_040003635.1 Betaproteobacteria bacterium | reverse complement strand
GCAAAGGATCACCCGGCAGTGTGCGCTCGTGCCCAAAACGCGTGCCGCGGGCAGGCAGTTGGACACGACGGTGAGATGCAGATTGCGCGCCGCCAGGGCATTGGCGAACAGCGTGGTCGTCGATCCACAATCGATCATCAGGGCATCGCCTTCTTCGACCATCGCCGCCGCGGTCGTGCCGATGCACCCCCGTTCCGCTGCGTAAGCACGACTGCGCACGCCGATGCCCGGTTCCTCGGTCAGCGAGCGGCTGGCGCCGCCGCCGTAGGTTCGCTGCAGTGCGCCGCTGTGCGCCAATCCGTCGAGATCGCGGCGCGCCGTCTCGGTGGTCACGTCGAACGCCTTGGCCAAGGTCGCGATGCGCACCGTGCCTTCGCGCCGCAACAATGCCAGCACCTGCGCGTGCCGCGCTGCCTGCGTCAGCCGCTGCTTTGGTCGAGCCATGAACAATGTGCCTTTTCGCCGCGTCGATCGTGCGCCGCACCGTGGCCGAACCTACCCGATCGAGGCGGATTTGTCATGACCGGCGTTGGGGCCCTCTTCCGCATTACGCAGGTTGGAGCGCCGCAAGGCGGCCGGCATCGGCGGCGAGATCGAGGAACGTGTAGCGATCGCGCAAAAAACGAGCGTCGTGGACGGCGCGCGCATAAAACTCGGGTGTCACGCCGAGCTCTCCCGGCGTCCGCGGGCATCCCGCGCGCGCCATCACTTCGGCGATCGTTGCGGCCGGGATCATCACGCGTCGCAACGCCGCGCACGTGGCGTCCCAAGTGTGGGCGATACGCGCCGAGAGATCGTTGGCCGCCTCTTCGGTCAAGCGCTTGACCGAGTATTCGCTCCAGCAGGCATGGCCGGTATCGGCGCCGAACCGGCGCTGCAAGTCTTCCCGCGTGATCGATCCCGAGGCCACGCGCGGCGGCGGCCCGGCGAGCATCGTTTCCTGGATGCGCGCCATTGTCAGGGTGGCGACCGCCACCTGCTCGCCGTGAAAGAATGCGGCTCGAGTGTCCGGCGCGAACATGTCGATGTAGTGGCTGATGAGATGCTCGCCCTGGCTTGCGGGGTGGCTGCCGTGGCAGATCGTCATCCCGAGGCCCGAAAGGACGAGCGTGCGCGCCAATGCGCGCATGGCGTCGAGATCGCCGCGCAGGAGCGCTTCGGGCGACTCCAGCAACGCCGGCTCGTCGGCGGCGAGCAACGCGAACGGTGCGTGGCGATAGGGCGTCCCGAGCAACTGCTTCGACAGCAACCAGTCCGCCTGCGCCGTGGACCGGCAGAGTGAATCACCCAGTCCCGCCTGGATCATGCGCGCGGGCGCGGCGGCGAGAACTTTGAGATCGACGAACACACCAAGCGGGGCTGCCGCAGGTAACGTCTTCTTGTGGCCATTCACGGTGAGCGCGGCATTCATCGACGCATAGCCGTTCATCGACGGCGCCGTCGCGAACACGATGTAAGGCTTGCCGTCTTTCGCCGCCGCGTACTTGCACAAATCGTTGATCGTCCCTGATCCGACCGCCACCAGCGTATCGGCCGCCGCGCACGCGCGACGCAAACGCTCGGCCGTCTCGGCATCAGCATGTGGCTTGGCCCCGAGCACCACGGGCACGATGGCGCCGAGCGATGCCACGGCGCGGGTGACGCGTGCGCCCAGCACCCGCTGCGTGGTGGCGTCGCTGACCACCGCGAAACGGCGTCCGAGCGGCAGCGGCGCAACCAGTTCCGCCTCCATTCCGGCAAGACTGCGCTCGATGGCCACGGCAAGGACCGGCACACCGATGGGCAGGCCGCTCTCCGGGTCGAGCCAGGCACCGCGCAGCAACTGGCCGAGTGCATCCGGGATCGTTGCCAGCGGCGACTGGCACAGATCGAGACCCGGATGGTTCACGCGGCCATCCGCGGCGCCTTGTCGCACGCCTCGAGAATGTCGAGAATCTGTCCGCGAAACGCGCTCTTGGCTGGTGAGAACGAGCCATCAAAAACGGCCGACCCGATCGTGAACGCATCAACCCCGGCGGCGGCCAACGCATGAATCTGGCGCGTCGAGTTGACGCTACCGGCGACGATCAGCAGGCCAGTCTCCAGCGCATCACGGGCCGCATGCACGAGGTCGAGCGGGTCGGCCTCGGTCGCCCGGTACGCAAGGAGATCCACGCCGCCGCAGCCCCGCGCCTGCGCCGTGCGGGTGTGCTCGGCAACCAGCGCCGGCGAGCCCTGAAGCTGCGTCGGGTGGCCTACCGGGCGGCCGGGGAAGGGAAAGTATCCGGAAAGGTTGCCCAGGATGCGCTCGGCCACGGCAAGATCGGTGCCGCCGAGAATGCGCTCGACGCCCAGGGCACGCCCGGCGCCCAGCGACCGGATGATCGCCTCCGATGTTGTACTTACAACCTCCAGGTAAGAGACGCCGCCGTGCAGACGAATCTTTTGCACCAGGGCCTGCATCGTGACTGCCGGCACGCCGACATCCTTGAACCCGATATGGCGTACCCCCAGCTCGCAGGCAGCGTCGACGACTCCCTCGGCATTCTCGATCGTCCGGTCGTTGCGGGTCAGCATGAAGATGAAATCCATGGGCACCTCCGGAGCCGGTGCGAAGGCCGGCAACTCGATGTTGTTACTCTAACATATGATTTTGTAGCTTCAAGACCCGCTATCGAAGGACGCCACGCGCCGGCATTTTTGTGCGGGACCGGCGCGCTGACGACAGGACTCGCGGCACTCGCATGCATGGACCGAATACCGCGTGCCGGGCAACGCAGACATCCAGGCCATCGATGTCACGATTTGTCGGCTGCTAACATTCGAATCCTGTTTTGAGCGCAAAAAGATCGAGCCGTGCGCCGGCAGCGGGGACAACAGCACGGTCCCGAGGCTGCGTCGCCGACGTACGGGAACGAGCCCCCGCGCCGATGGGGGCATCGTGCCCGCCGGAATACTTGACAATGATGGAGACCGGAGTACAAGTGCAGTTCTGCCCGCCCGGTGAGTCGCTGTGCGTGGGGGGCAAGACGCAAGCCGTGCCCGGTGGAATAAAAAAAAGGGAGTCGGGATGAGGGCATCGTTAATCGGCTGCGTGCGAGCGCTGCTCCTCGCCGCCTTGCTGCCCGTTTCGCTGGCCGCGGCGCAAGCGCCATTCGCGGGCCCGAACGTCAATATGGTCTCCGGGACCAAGTGGCCCGAAGGCGATCCTTTCCTCACCAAGCAGAACGAGCCCTCGATCGCCGTCTCGTCGCGAAACTCGCGACATCTGCTCGCGGGTTCCAACGACTATCGGCTGGTCCCGGTCGAAATTGCCGATCAGCTGGACGATCCGGAAGCCTGGATCCAGGTCTACAAGTCCGTCGACGGTGGCGCGTCATGGCGCGCGAGGCCGCTTGGGGGCTGCCCGATCAATATTCCCGAGTGCACTGACAGCACGGGGCTCACGTCTGCACTCCGCGCGAAGAAGCCCAATTTCGGTGCGGATCCGACAATCCGGCCGGGACCATACGGCACGTTCTTCCTCTCGTTCATCGCCGGTACGCGCGACAGCAGCGGCAACGGCGTCGTCGCCCTCCAGCGTTTCGTCGACAAGAATAATGACGTGCAGCGGGCCACCGACGTGCGCGGCCTTGCCGCGGATGGACGTCCCATGGTGCGGCCTGCCGAAGACCCCATCCTGCCTGACGTGCTGAACATCATCGATGTGGGTACCCCGGGCCAAGGCAAGGATAAGCCGTGGGTCGTGGCCGACGTCGGCCGGCGCAGCTGGAACGGGAGCAAGACCTGCACGCTCCTGTCGTGGACCAATACCATGCCTGGCGTCGTCACGGATGCCAGGGAGACGGTCGGCGCGTTCAACGTGTACGTCTCCTACGCCAATTTCACGGGCGGCAGTAACAAGCCGGACATCTTTGTGGCGGTC
>JBDUCE010000323.1:0-3915 GCA_040003635.1 Betaproteobacteria bacterium | reverse complement strand
ACTCACCTGGCAGCAACAGCGGCCTGCATCGGCCGCTGGCCTGGTAATTGCGCGTCGAATCCAAAACGCTCACCACTGGTTGGAGGACTCATGGATGTGCCTCACAGCGGCACTTTCTTCCGATGTAGCAACACATGGTGCCAGACGAAAGTTGTCGCGGCATGCTCGCGTGTTCGCGCCGCGCCGGCAGAAGATGCGCCCGCCGCGCACCGCGGCGACGTCGCTGGTGCCGACATCTCTTCCGGGCTGATGATGTCGCAGCCAACCCGTCGCGGACTCACATCATGCGCGTTGCATCCGTAGACTCCGTCGCTCTCGCGTCCGCCGACGCGGCCAAACAACGGCGGAGGATGCGCCGCTATTTCTGGGCGGCCGGATCATCGCTGCTGACCATCGGCATCCTCTTCGTCATCCAGATGCAAGGCGCGCTGTCGGAAGCCGCTTTCATTCAGGTTGCGTGCGCGGTCCTGGTCGCCGTGCTCGCGTTCTATCTCGCGTTTCGCACCGGACTCAACCTGAGATTCGCCGATCCGGGCCTGACGCTGCCCCAGATGTCCACCGCCATCATGGTCATGCTCTACGCCATGTATCTGAGCAACGGGGCGCGCGGGGTGTTCCTGATTTTTGTCCTGATGGCATTCGTCTGCGGCGTGCTGAGCGTGTCCGCCAGGGCGCTGATGCGCCAGGCGCTGTTCATCCTGGTCGGGTATGGTTTGGTAATCGGATTGCTGTGGGTGCGCAAGCCGCAGACACTCGATCTAAGTCTCGAAGTACTGCAGTGGCTTGCGCTGGCCATCACGTTGCCCTGGTTCGCGCGAATGGGGGGTTACACCAGCAGCCTTCAGGAGCGCTTGAAAAGGAGCAATCTGGAGCAGCGCGTTGCATTGGAGACCGTTCGAGCCAATGAGCGGAATCTGCTCCTGGCGCGGGACGAGACGGCTGCCGCCCAGAACATGCTCATCGATGCCATCGAAAGCCTTACCGATTCGTTTGCGGTATTCGATGCCGGGGACCGCTTGATACTCTGCAATTGCCAGTACGCCAGGACCTTCACCAATTTCGACACCGCCGCTGCCGTGGTCGGCATGAGCTACGAGGATCTGGTGCGCACCTCGGTCTCGAAAGGTGAGGTGATCGAGCCGGAGTTCAAGAACGATGTCGAGGCGTGGGTCGCGGAACGCGTGCGGCATCACCGCAATCCGGGCACCGAGCCGCGCGAGATACAGCTGGGCGACGGCCGCTGGATGCAAGTCATCGAGCGGCGCACCCAAAGCGGCGGCGTGGTTGGGGTACGGCGCGATATCACCAGACGAAAGCGACTGGAGCAACGGCAAGCGATGGAGCATGCCGTCACCCACATTCTGGCGGAGGCCGGCGTGATTGGCGACGCTGCGCCGCGAATCATTCAGACCGTCTGTCAAAGCCTGCAGTGGGATTGCGGTGCGCGATGGTACTGGGACGAGAAAACCCACCATCTACGCTGTGCGGAGACCTGGGGAATGGCCTCCGGTGAGATCACGGCGTTTCTGGCTGGCAGCAGCGACCTCATCCTGGCGCCGGAATCCGCGGGTCTGGTGCGGCGGGCCTGGACATCATTGAAGCCGCTCTGGATAGCAGATGTCTCCTGTGAGCCGGGTTTCAACCGGGCTGCGCTGGCGAGCATGGCAGGTTTGCGCAGTGCCTTTGCCTTTCCGATCGTGAGGGGCGAAGGACCTGCGGGCGTGATGGAGTTCTATACCCGCGATGCGCGGCCACCGGATGCAGCATTGCTCGCCGTGGCCGAATCGATCGGGTTGCAAATCGGCCAGTTCCTGACCCACAAAGAGGCCGAGAAGCAACTGCGGCATCTGGCTCATTTCGACTTGCTGACGGCGTTGCCCAACCGAAACCTGTTCAATCATTCGGTGGTGCGCGCACTCGCCAAGGCGCGGCGCCGTCAAACCGTCGTGGCGCTTCTTTTTATCGACCTCGATGGCTTCAAGCAGATCAACGATACCTTCGGCCACGACGCCGGCGACTACCTCTTGCAAACCTTTGCCCAGCGGCTGCGCGAATGCGTGCGCGCCACGGATGCCATCGGACGCGAAATCGGGAACGATGGCGCTGCCCGTGTGGGCGGCGATGAGTTCATGGTCCTGATCGAAGATGTTCCCGATCTCCACGATCTCGTCAACATTGCGCGCAGAATTCTCGACGCCGCGGCCGAGCCATTCGATCTCGCCGGACCAAAAGGCCGGGTGACCGCGAGCATCGGCATCAGCGTCTATCCCTCGGATGGTGCCGATGTCATGGTTCTTACCAAGAACGCCGACACCGCGATGTATAGCGCCAAGCAAAGCGGGAAGAACAAGTATCATTTCTTCTCGACGGCACCGGGTGAAGCAAGCACCGCTGAAGAGGCGCCAGTCCTGTCACACGCGTGAGAGGCGCGCTGCGCGACGCGTCAACAAGGCCCACTATGGCAGAGTAGTTGGACGGCTTCTGCCGCAGCTTCGCTCCCGTCAATGCTCCGGAATTTCAATCACTGCGCACATCATCGGATGTCGGCGAAAAACGCCTGCGGGGGCTTGCGGCCGAAGCGCAGTGCTATCAGGATCGCCAGCACACGCAGCAAGCTCGTCCAGACACCGGCCTGAACGAATTTGCGGGCGCTGGTGGTGACGGCCAGCGGAATCAGCGCTGGATTGCCAATGGCTCGCAGCCGCTGCGACAACGCGATGTCCTCGGCCTGCACGTCGGGATAGCCTCCCGCCGCGTCGAACCACGCGCGCGCAACGAACAGCGCCTGGTCGCCGTAGAACGTCCGGGCTCGCGCGCAACGGTAGTTGTGCAGCACGGACACCAGTCGCAACCGCCAGTCGGTGCCGTCGAACGCGTGGCGGAAGCCGCCGTAAACGAATCCGCGTTGGGAGGCGACCGCAACCACCGCGGTCAGCGCGCCGGGTGGCAGCAAGGTGTCTGCATGCACGAACAACAGCACACTGCCGGTCGCGATCTGCGCGCCGGCATTCATCTGCGATGCGCGGCCGCGGCACGCGGTCGTCAATTGCAGACCGGGATAACCCGCCAGCACGGTACGGCTGGCATCGTGGCTGCCGCCGTCGACTGCGATAATTTCGGTGTCGCCGTGACCCGCGGCCTCGGCGACGAGCCGGTCCACCGTTTTCGGGAGCGCCCGCTCCTCGTTGAGAAACGGCACGATGATCGAAATTCTCATCCGATGGTGCCGAGATGATCGCGAAGCTCGCGCTGCAGCGAGGTCGGCGTCAATCCGAAATGCGAAAGCGCCGCTCCCCCTGCTGCAATCATTTCGTCAGCGAGCGCGAGATAGGGCGCCGCCATTTCCGAGTACCGGTTTGCATCCATTGTGCCGTCACCGCGCCAGCGTGCAATTCGTTCGGCGCCGAACGCGTGATGTGCGGACTCCTGGCGCAACAAGGCACGACGCAAGCGCAGAAAGCCGCAGCCGCGGCGCGCCAGACCGGCGTCGAGACGCCCAAGCAATACCGCTCCGAGCGTTTCCAACACGCCCTGCGTCGCGACAACCGACTCGACGTGACGGCCCGCCTGCGCCGCGGCGATGACCCGCGTCTCGAACTCGGCATACGGATCCGTTGCGAGCGCGATCACAGGCGCGCCGAGCCACGACGCGATCGCATCGAACAGCACCGCAGGAAAAGCTTCCTGCCGTGCCTGCGCGTGCAGGAAGCGCCGGTCGCGACGCTCAAAGGCGTACGCCGCTTGCGCGCGGGCGGCCCTGTGGGCGGTAATCTCGCCGCGCGCAAGCAGGCGCAGAAAGATGCCGAGCGCCTCGTGCCGCCCGGGTTCGAGCGTTAGCCCGGAGAAATCGGCGCGCGCGGCCGCGAGCAGCCGTAGCGTGTTGGCGCCAGTCAGTTCCGCGGAGGCGTGCCGTTC
>JBDUCE010000322.1:0-3929 GCA_040003635.1 Betaproteobacteria bacterium | reverse complement strand
TCGGTGTCCGGCATCCAGATGTCGAGCAGCACCAGGGAGGGTTGTGCGCGCTGGCGGTACGCGCGCGCTTCGGTGGCGTTTTCGGCGACGCTGACACGATAGCCCTCGTCCTGAAGGATCTCGGAGAGAAGCTCGCGGATGCCGACTTCGTCGTCGACAATGAGTATTTCCCGGGCAGGGTTCATCGGACGCGTATCCTACGCTAGGCGACCTCGCCGGCTTGCGGCAAGGTGATGGTGACGAGGGCGCCGCGCGGGATGCGGTTGGCAAGCGTTACGCGGCCGTGATGTTCTTCGATGATCTTCTTCACGATTGCAAGCCCGAGGCCGGTGCCTTTGGCCTTGGTGGTGACGTAGGGCTCGAAGGCATGTTGCAGCACCTCCTCGGCAAAGCCCGGACCCGTATCGCCAAAAGTAAGGATGGCCTCGCCAACACCTGCCGCAAGGCCGATGTCGAACCGCGGGTCGGCCACCTCGGCCTGCGCATCGACCGCATTCCGCAGCAGATTGTGCAGCACCTGCCGCAGGCGGGTAGGCTCGCCGCGCACGATGAGCGGCTCGGGCGGCAGTTGCAACGATACCGCCGGGCGCAGATCCTCGTAGAGCGCGAGCACGTCGAGCAGCAGCGCCGACAGGTCCACCGGCTGCTGCTTGCCGGGCCGTGACTGGCGCGCATACACGGCAAAGTCGTCGACCATGTGCTTCATGGCCGAGACCTGCGCGATGATCGTGTGCGCGCCGCGCCGAAGCGTTTCGCGATCAGCGGCATCGAGCTTGGGCGAGAGCTTGTGCTCGAGGCGCTCCGCCGAAAGCTGGATGGGGGTGAGCGGATTTTTGATCTCGTGGGCGAGGCGACGCGCGACTTCCGCCCACGCCGCGTCGCGCTGCGCCTGCGCGAGGTCCGTGACATCGTCGAACACGACGACATAGCCCGCCATCGGGCTCACGGGCAGGCGCGAGCCGCGTAACAGCAATACCCGGCTCAGATTGGCGACGGCGAGCTCCGCCTGCCGCTGCCAGCTGCCGTCGCGACTGCCGGCAAAGCCCGCGGCAATGAGTTGCGCAAAGGCCGAGAGCGCCGGCAGCTTCCCGTCCCATTCCGAAAGCTGCATGCCCGTCAGTTCGGCCAGCGGTTGCTGCAACACTACCGCTGCGCTCGCGTTGGCGATACGCAAATGATATCCATCGTCGAAGGCCAGTACCCCGGCCGAAAGGTTGCCGAGGATGCTCTCGAGATAGGCGCGGGTGGTCTCCGTTGCGAGCCGCGACTCCTCGGCACGGTGTTGCGCGTCAGCCAACTGCTCGGTCATGGTGTTGAACGATTGCGTCAGCACACCCAGTTCGTCGCGCGAGGTCACCGGCTGGCGGCGCGAAAAATCGCCCTGCGCGACGGCACGCGTGCCCTCGGCCAGCAATCCCAGCGGCGCCGAAAAGCGCTCCGACAGCACGACCGCAAGACCCAGTGCCGACGTCAAGGCGAGGAGCAGCGTGAGGGTCAGCGTCCAGGCGTATAGCCGCTTCAATGCCTGCCGTGAGAACGAAATTTCCTGGTAATCGCGATAGCCGGCCTGCACTTTTTCCATGTCCTGCGCGAGGCTCTTGGGCACCGACTCGATCACTTGCAGCACCCGTAGCGGCTCCAGCGGATCGTCGCTGTTGACGGGCACCACGACCCGCAACAGCAGTCCTCCGGTGGCCACCTGTTCCATCGCGGACGTGGCTTGCTGCAGACGCGCACGGCGCACGGCCTGGGGCGCCGGCGGCTCCGGTGGCGCGGTCGACCCGCTCATGCCCGCCACCGCGATCACGGCGCCGCTGCTCGTGAACAGCGCGGCCTCCCCCACGCCGGCCTGCTCCGCCGCCCGGTTCAGGCGCGCGGCCATGCCGGTCGAGCCGGCTTCGGCGAGCGTGACGGCGATCTGCCCCGCCTTGTTGGTTGTCTCCTTGAGCAGGTAATCGAGGGCGTTGCGCCCCACATTGAGACCGCCATCGAGCGCGCGATCGACGCGCACGTCGAACCAGCTTTCGATGCTGCGGCCGAGAAATTGCACCGACACCGCGTAGACCAGCGCTCCGGGCAGCACCGCGACCAGCGCAAACAGCAACACCAGCCGCACGGCGAGGCGCGATCCGAAAACGCCGGCCTTCAGATTGTGGCGCAACCGCCACAACTGGTAGCCGACGAGCAGCATCAGGAGCACCACCAGCGCGCCGTTGAGCACCAGGAGCAGGTCGTAGCTCTGCGCAAACAGTCCGGTGTTGGCCGACGCCGTCGCGAGCAGGAAGAGCGAGATCGCGCCGAGGCAGGCGAGGATCAGGAGCATCCATCGCGTGCCGCGCGAGGGAAAGAGCCCGCTCATGCCAGGAAGGTCCAGCGGTACCACTCCGACTGCAGCGTCCATTCGCGGGAAGCGAGCGCGTTGACCTGGAAGGGTTTCGGCAACTGGTTCACGTCGAGGCGCAAGCGCACCGCCGCTTCCAGCCTCAGGCCGCGCGGGAGCTGATCGCGCCGCGCGACCTGGCGCGAGGTCACGCGCGAGAGCAGCCTCTGCACGTCCTCGATCGAATCGAAATTCTGGCCGAGAAGACCGCTGGCAACGCGGTACTGGCGGGTGAGCGGCGTGTATGAAATCCGGTATTGCGTCGAATAGGTGAGGACGGAATCGTCGAACCAGTACCAGCGCGGACGCGTGACCTGGAACTCGAGCACGAAATAGAGCGCCACGCCTTTCTGCAGCGCCTCGTCGAGGGTGGAATTGATGGTGAGCTCGAACTCGGCATTCAGAAAATAGCCGTCCTCCTCGACCCGCACCTCCGCGGACTGCACCGCGATGGTGTCTGCGCGCGCCGCACGCGGGACTGCGGCCATCCACCCTCCGATGGCGAGCCATGCGATCCACGTGAGCGCGCGCCGCCGGTCGGGCCTTGATGATGGCGGCGGCCAAGCGGCGGGCGTACCGCGGGTCGGCGGTGGGCGAAGGGACCTGGGGATCGGCACTTGGAGCGACCGGCGGGGGCCGGTGGGGGTTCGGGCTGGGATGATACTGCCAGGCCGTGCGAGCGCTTAATCCTTGCGCAGCAGCGCATAGAAGAAGCCGTCCTGATTGTGGCTCGCGCCGGGCAGCGATGGCAATAGCTGGCCGCCGCGAAGCGCCACATCGGACGCAAAGACGAGCGGCTCGCGCAACACATCGCCGTGGCGCGCCACGAACCCCACGACCTGCGCCTCGTTTTCGGCCTCGAATAGCGAGCAGGTGGCATAAAGCAGCAGCCCGCCGCGCGCGAGCAGGGGCCACAGCGCGTCGAGAATACGGGCCTGCTGCCGCGCAAACCCTGCGAGGTCGGCTTCGCGCCGCAGCCACTTGCCGTCCGGATGACGGCGGATCACACCCGATGCGGTGCAAGGCACATCGGCAAGGATGCGATCGAACGCTCGCCCGTCCCACCAGGTTGCCGGCTCGCCGGCATCGCCATTGACGATTTCAACGCGTGGCGTCATGAGGTTCAAGCGCGCGAAATTCTCGCGCACGCGCACCAGGCGCGGCGCGCTTTCATCGAGCGCCACGAGGGATAAATCGGCAAGCTCGGCGAGATGCGTGCTTTTGCCGCCCGGTGCGGCGCACGCATCGAGCACCCGCATGCCGTCGGCGGCGCGCAACAAGGGTGCCGCGAGTTGCGCGCCCGCATCCTGCACCGAGAACGCGCCGGCATCGAAGCCGGGTAATTGCTGCACCGGCTTGGGGGATTGAACGATGATCCCCTCCGCGCCGACCGGTGTCGCCGCGATGCCTGCGCCGCGAAAGGTGTCGAGGAGCGCGTCGCGCGTGTTGGCACGGCGGTTGGCGCGCAGCGTCAGCGGCGGGCGCTCGTTCCCGGCCTCGAGAATCGCCTGCCAATCCTGCGGAAACTCGCGCTGGAGCCTCTCGATCC
>JBDUCE010000321.1:0-3944 GCA_040003635.1 Betaproteobacteria bacterium | reverse complement strand
TGAGCGCGGCCAGCGCAATGCCCAACGCCGCGAGCCGGCGCACCGCGCGCGAGAACAGATCCACTCGCTGTTCCGTCAGCCTCGAGCGCGACGCTTACAGCTTGTCCATCAACTCGATGACTTTGGCGCCGCCCTCCGGCGCGGACTTGAGGAACGCATCCACGACGGGCTTTCGCATTGCACCCATCCATGTCTGGCGTTCCTGCGCGCTTTGCACGTGCATGGTCATGCCCTTGACCTGCAAGTCCCTGAGGGCGGCTGCAGCAGTGGCCTCGGTGACTTCGATCGCGTCGTGCTCAGTCTTGGCCGCCGCGGCCTCGATGGCCTGCCGGTGCGCAGTCGACAACTTGTTCCACCATGCCGGATTCGCGTACATGTGGAAATAGATGGTGAAGATCGGACCCACGGTGCCGAACTTCTGCACCTCGTAATATTTGCGGCTGTAGGCGGCAGAGAGATCGGTGAGGCCCGCATCGAGCACGCCGGACTGCAGCGCCTGGTACACCTCCGAGCCCGGCATGGCCGAGGGGGCAGCGCCTACCGCCGTCAACGCATTGTCGGTGAGGGTATTGAGCCCGCGAATCTTCACGCCCTTGAAATCATCGAGCGTCACGATCGGCTTCTTGCTCGACGTGATGATGGTTTCACGCGTGATATAGAGCCACGCCACGCTCTTCACACCCCGCTGCTCGAGCTTCTGGTCGAGGAAGCGACGGGCCTCGGACTGCGGGAAGCGCTTGATCTTTTCCAGGTCCCCCATGGCATAGGGGATGAGGGTAACGCTCATCTCCGGAATGGTCGTGCCCCACTGGAAATTCACACTCATTGCGGCTTCGATGGTGCCGCGTGCCACCGCCGGAAAATTTTCTGCGGCCTTCGCGAGTTGTTCCGATCCGAAAAGCTGCACCTCGACCTGACCATTGGTGCGCTGCTTCACGTCGGCGGCAAAGCCTTCGAGGAGCTTGGTCATGTGGTGGGCGGGCGGCACCTGGTGCGAGATGCGCATCACCACGACCTGCGCCGTCGCGAGCGAAGCGACGCAGAAGCTGGCGGTGGCAAAGACCCAGGCGAGGCGGGTGTGCGGCTTCATCGGATTTCCTCCTGCGAATTTTGATGTCGAGGTGCTTTGCGGTCTACGGAAGGGTATTGCGGGCGTAACGGTTGGGCCGATTCCGCTATTCTCCCACACCGTACCTGCGCCATCGCCCGGCGACAGTTGCGGGCAGCCCGAGCCGAGCGGAGCGGGCGCGCCGCGGACAAACTCGTGTGCGAGCCCGCGGCCAGTGCGGGATAATCCGAACCGACCGATCACTCACGAACGCACATTGCACAATGACCGAATCCCTTCTCTCTTGCATCGAGCTCGAAACCAGCGCCCGTCCGGACGCAACCGTCATCGTGCTGCACGGGCTGGGCGCCGATGGCAACGACTTCGTGCCCATCATCGAGGAGATCGAGTTTCCCGGGACGATGTCCGTGCGCTTCCTGTTTCCGCACGCGCCGGTGCGCAACGTAACCATCAATGCCGGCCAACCCATGCGAGCGTGGTACGACATCGCACAGGCCGACCTTTCGAACCGTGCCGACCTTTCCGGCGTGCGAACCTCGCAGGGGCAGATCAACGCTTTGATCAGGCGGGAAACGACGAGAGGGATCGCCGCATCACGGATCGTGCTGGCCGGATTCTCCCAGGGCGGCGCGATCGCACTTTATGCCGGCTTGCGATATCCGGAACGATTGGCCGGCATTGCTGCATTGTCAACGTATCTCATCAGCGGCGAGCAACTCGCGGCGGAGGGAAGTGCCGCCAATCGGGATGTGCCGATTTTCATGGCGCACGGCACGGAGGACCCCGTCGTCCGCCCGCAGTGGGGTGAAGCCTCGCGCCGAATGCTGGAGGCGGGCGGATATCGCGTCGAGTGGCATACCTACGCGATGGCGCATTCGGTGGTCTGGGAGGAGGTCGCGGCGCTTGGGGGCTTCTTGAAAGGGGTGCTCGTCCGGTAGGCGTCAGCGCTTCTCTATTCGGAGAGAGTCAGTTGCTGCGCGCTTCCCTCTTCATCGAGCAGACACCCGGAGCCAGTAAGCCTGAAATGACATTTGCCTGGCCGCAAGCGAAACGGTTCATTCGATGATTCGGTCCGCACGCATCAGCGCCGAATGCGGAAGCGTGACTCCTAGCGCACGTGCCGTGCGTGCGTTGAGGACCAATTCCACGGAACGAGGCAGTTCGACTGGCAGGTCGTCTGGCTTGGCGCCGCGCAGGATGCGGTCCACATGGCGCGCGAGCCCGCGGTAGGTATCGGCGAGATTCGGGCCATAGGTGAGCAGGAATCCGTTGTCTGCGAACGAGGCCCAGCCGGACACGGTCGGAAGCTTTGTGCTCACGGCAAATTTGGCGATGCGGCCGCTGTTCGCAACCATTACACCGTCGGGAAATGTGACCAGCGCGTCGCAGTTCTGGCTGGTGATTGTCTGAAATGCGTAGTCAAGCTCGTTCGCCTCCTGGATGGGAACGTAGGCCATCGTCATGCCCAGCTTGGCGACCACCTCTTCGGACACTGCCCGCTCGCGATGCTCGCCCGCGTGCTCAGGCCTGGCCAGCACCGCGAGGCGCCGGATTTGTGGAACGATCTCTTTCAGCAACTCGATGCGCTTGCCGCTGAGATCGAGTGACATCAAGCTCACACCGGTGAAACTGCCGCCGGGATGGGCAAAACTCTGGACGAATCCCGCGTCGACGGGATTGCCGCTGAAAGCGAAAACAACGGGGCCGGGCGGCTTGACGCGGTGCACGGCATTCACATCGCGACCGTACACAACAATAATTTCTGGACTGGTCGCCAGCATCTGGCGCGCAAGACGCTCGGCTTCTTCAGGCGTCCCTTCCGTGAGGAACACGTTCAGCGCGAGGTTCTGGCCTTCGACCCATCCCAAGTCGCGCATCCCAGTCCGAAATGCCGTAAGGAACGGAGAAGGCGCGTCGGCGCGCCCGGCACCGAGCCATGCAATGCGGCGCTTTGTCGTTTGCGCCGCGGCGAGGATGGGCGCCGCCGCAACGGTGAGCAGTGCGCCCAACGCAGCTCTGCGGCCAGCGTTCACCGAAAACGCTCTGTCCGGATGCGGCAACGACGATTGCGCGACCTTGTTGGGCATGAACTCCGACGATATCAGTGGCCACCAAATCCAAATCCGGCGAGGTGCAGGATGACAAAATGCAGAGCCAGGACGATGCCGACGATTCCAAACACGAACGGTCGGCGTAGTGTGATGGTGATCGATTCGCCGCTGGGCCATACCCCGGTGCCACCGCTGGCTTTGAGGGAAGGGCGCGGTGATGGGAGATAGGGTCGCTGCGACGGCGTGCGTTGCTCATGCTGCGTACGCTGGCCGTAAGGGGTCAAGCCCCGCGGTTTGTATACCGAGAGCACCGCGGGCACGAGCAACACCAGCAGGCCGCCAGTGGCGTGGACCGCGAGTTCGATCCCCGCCGCGCGGAGATCGGCATGGGGCAAAATCGATTCTGCGGCCAGGCGGGCCGCGTGGCTGATCAACTGCATCTTCGCCAGCAAGACGATAGTGGCAAAGACAGTTAGCAAAAGTTTCGCCAAGACCCAATAGTGCCGGAACAAGCCCCACGAAGTACCCAGCGACTGGATAAGCCCAGTCAGCAGTGAAGCGAACGCCAACGGGACGATGACGAAGCGGGCGGTCAAATCCATCGCAGGATAGACGGCACGGACGATCTGTGCATCTTGGCTGGTCAGACCTGCGACGGCGAGAGCCAGGAAGGCAGCGATCGAGCCGAGCAAGCCGATCGAGGAAGTGACGTGCGCAGTCAGCGCGAATTTTCGCAGGCTGGGTGTCATGGCCATGGTCATGGTCGGTGATTCCTCGCTGGATGTGGTGGCCTGTTCATGCTCAGAACTCCGCTCAATTCCATC
>JBDUCE010000320.1:0-3952 GCA_040003635.1 Betaproteobacteria bacterium | reverse complement strand
GGCGACACGGGCAAGAACATCGACCTCTTCATCATCCGCTTCAACGGCAAGCACGATCCCAACTTCATCATGCAATGGTTCGTCGCCGGCCAGATCGGGAATTGGAACTGGCAACGCTGGAACAACCCCGAGTTCGACGCCCTCTATGCGCAGGCCGCGGGCGAGCTCGATCCGGCAAAGCGCCGCCAAATCGTGATCGAAGCGCAGCGCCTGATGGACAAGTCGAGCGCCTTTGTGTGGCTCACCAACGAGTCCAACGCCGTCGTTTCCCGCAACTGGATGCGACCGGCGGCGGTGCCGGGCTGGCTCGACTGGCAGTACGACGATTTCGACGCGACGAGCTAAAGGACCAGTCGCGCAGGCAGTCGTCGGAACAGCATGATGACCGCGGCGCCCGCGGCGCGAGCCGACGAGCTGATGCGCTACGTGGGCAGCCGTCTGCTCACGACGGTTTTGATCGTGGTCGGCGCCATGCTGCTGCTGTTCACGCTGTCGGCGGTGGTGCCGGGGGACCCCGCGACGACCCTGCTCGGGCCCCAGGCGACGCCCGAGCTGTCGCAACGCTTCATCGCCGAGATGGGCCTCGACCAGCCGCTGCCCACGCGCCTGTGGCGCTTTTTTTCGAACGTGGCAAGGGGCAACCTGGGCACCGACGTGATCTCGGGTCGCCCCGTCGCCGGTCTCATCCGCGAAGTCATCCCTTACACACTGATCCTGACGTTCTCCGCGATCGGTCTCGCGGTGGTGATCGGTGTCCCGCTCGGCGTGTACGCGGCGACCCATCGGAGCTCCGCGCTGGACAATATCCTCGCTTTCGTTTCGGTCGCATTCATCGCCGTCCCGAGTTTTGTGATCGCGATTTTCCTGTTGCTGATCTTTGCGATCTGGCTCGACTGGCTGCCGGTGCTGGGGGCAAGCCGCACCGGTGCGCTCGGTGATGAATTCAAGCGCATGATCCTGCCCACCGTTGCCCTCGCCCTGGGGTGGATCGGCTTCATCGCCAGGCTGGTCCGAGCCTCGATGCTCGAGGTCATGGGCGAGCCCTATATCCGCACGTCGCGCGCGTATGGATTGCCGGAGCGGCTGGTAACGTACAAATACGCGCTGAAAAACGCCTGCATTCCGACCATCACGATCCTTGGCCTGGGTATCGGCCGGTTGCTGAGTAACGCGGTTCTGGTGGAAATCGTTTTTGCGCGACCGGGGCTGGGGCGCCTCATCTACCAGGCGATCTCCGAGCGTAACTATCCGGTCGTCCAGGGCGCCGTGCTGGTCGTCGTGGTCCTTTTCGTGGGGGTGAACCTACTGGTGGACCTGAGCTATTCGGCGATCGACCCGCGCATACGCCATACGACCTCCGATCATGGAGTCGCCGGATGAGCGCGCTCGCCGGCGCTGGCAATCTCCTGCGCCGGGTCTGCGGCACCTTCATCGGGACGACGGGGCTCGTCATCGTCGCGGTCGTGCTGGTGGCGGCGATTTTTGCGCCGTGGGTCGCGACGGCCGATCCCGACCGGCTCGACGTGATGAACCGCTTTGCAGCGCCATCGCTCCTGCACTGGCTGGGCACCGATCACCTCGGGCGCGATCTCTATTCGCGCCTGGTGCACGGCGCCACCGTGGCGATGAGCGTCGCGCTGTCGGCGATCGCCATCGCCCTGAGCCTGGGGACGCTGCTTGGGATCCTCGCCGCATACCTGCCGACGCGCCTGGAGCGCTTCATCCTGATTGTCTTCGACGTGATTTATTCGTTCCCGAGCCTGGTGCTGGCGTTGGCGATCGTGGCGGTTTTCGGCCCTTCGACGCTGATGGTGGTGATCGTCGTGGCGATTACGCTGACGCCGCACTTCGGCCGGGTTGCACGGGCGCAGGTCCTGACCCTGAAAAGTGCGCCGTTCCTGGAGGCGGAGCGCATCCTCGGGGCATCGTTCCCGCGGATGGTGCTGCACCACGTTCTTCCCAATATCCTCGGGCCGCTGGTGATCCTGGCTTCGATGGATATTCCGGTCGTCATCACGATCGAGGCCGGGCTGTCCTTTCTGGGCCTGGGGGTGCGCCCACCGCTGGCGAGTTGGGGCACGCTGATCCAGGACGGTTACCAGTTTTTATCCGACAGCTGGGTGCCGGTCGTGGTCGCCAGCCTTGCCCTGGCCTTCGCCACCCTTGGCTTTACGCTCTTCGGCGAGGCCCTGCGCGACGCGGTGGACCCGCGCATCCGGGGTGAGCGCTAATGCCGCCGCCGCTGGTATCCATTCGCAACCTGGTGCTCGAAGCATCGACGACGCGCGGCACCGCCCACATCCTGCGCGGCATCGATCTCGAGGTCGGGCGCGGGCGCATCCTCGGGGTGGTCGGCGAGTCCGGGTCGGGCAAGTCGAGCCTTGCGGCGTGCCTGCTGCGGCTCCTTCCTTCGAACCTGACGCGCCTCGGGGGAGAGATCGTTTTCGACGGCGTCGACCTCATCGCGCTCGACGAGGCCGCAATGAATGCCTACCGCGGCAGGCGGATTGCGATGATCTTTCAGGATCCGATGACGGCCTTGAACCCGCTCTTCACCATCGGCACCCATCTCGTCGACGTGCTGCGTCGTCGCCATCCCGGCGTTTCGCGCGAAGACGCCATGGCGCGCGCGAGCCTGGCGCTGCAGAGCGTGGGCATTGCCGACGCGCCACTGCGGTTGCGATCCTACCCGCATCAACTCTCCGGCGGCATGCGCCAGCGCGTGATGATCGCAATGGCGCTCCTGGTCGAGCCCGACCTCCTGCTGGCCGACGAATGCACCACCGCCCTCGATGCCACCGTGGAAGCGCAGATCGTGGCGCTGCTGGAAGGCCTGCGCCGCGGCTTCGATGGCTCCATCGTGTTCATCTCCCACCACCTGGGTCTCGTCGCGCAACTCTGCGACGACCTGTGCGTGATGTACGCCGGAACGATCGTCGAGACCGGCCCTGTCGCCGACGTGCTGGCGCAACCCCGCCATCCCTATACGCGCGCCCTTCTGGCATGCGAGCTCGATGACCATGCACGCGGCGGTCGGCTGGTCTCGATTCCGGGTGAGATTCCGGATCCCGCGGCCGCGCACGTCGCGTGCGTGTTTGCCCCCCGCTGCGCGCATGCTTTGGACGTCTGTCGCGAGTCGATACCGCTGCTGCGCCATGCGGGACCCGGCCGGCGCGCAGCCTGCGTGCGGTTTGAAGAATTGGCCGAGGCTCCCGCATGAGCGTGGGGATAGTGCAATGAGTGGGAACGCGGCGCTGCTTTCGTTCGACCGGGTCACCGTGGTCTTCGGTGGACAGGTGCGCGCGCTCGATGACATAACGCTCGCCATCCACAAAGGCGAGATCGTCGGCCTGGTCGGCGAATCCGGTTCGGGCAAGAGCACGCTGTGCCGCGTGCTCGTCGGTCTCACGCCGCCTTCATCGGGCTCGGTGAGTGTCGGCGGCCGGCTGGTGCACGTTCATCTGGCGCAGGCGCGGCTGGCCTTCCGGCGCCGCATTCAGATGTTGCTGCAGGATGCGGTGGCCTCGCTGTCGCCGCGCATGACGATCGGCCGTGCGCTGGAAGAGCCGATGGCGATCCACAACCTCCCGCGCGCCGAGGCACAGGCACGACTCACGGATATTCTCCGGCGGCTCGGCCTCGCGCAGGACGTGCTCGCCAAGTTCCCGCACCAGATTTCGGGTGGACAGGCGCGGCGCGTCGGCGTCGCGCGGGCGCTGGTGCTGGGCCCCGAGATCATCGTGGCCGATGAGCCGACCGCAGGGCTCGATGTATCGGTGCAAGGCGAGCTGCTGAACCTGCTGCTCGATCTCCAGAGCGAGTTCGGGCTGACCTATCTCTTGGTCAGCCATAACCTCAACCTGATTCGCCGCGTTACCGGGCGCACCGTGGTGATGTACCTCGGCCAGATCGTGGAAGAAACCCCGACGCGCGATCTCTTCGATGCGCCCGC
>JBDUCE010000319.1:0-3957 GCA_040003635.1 Betaproteobacteria bacterium | reverse complement strand
TCGTTCGCACCGAGCACGTCGAAGCCGAGCTGGTGGCTGACCAGACGGCACTCGTCCCGGGAGCGCCGCTGACGGTCGCTTTGCGGTTACAGCTCGCGCCGGGGTGGCACACCTATTGGCGCAACCCCGGCGATTCGGGATTGCCCACTACGCTCGCCTGGACCTTGCCGGCGGGTGTTGCGGCCGGCGCCATCGAGTGGCCGGCCCCGCGTGCATTGCCCGCCGGGCCGCTCGTGAACTATGGTTACGAGGGCGAGGTGCTGCATCTCGTCGACATCGCTTCGTCGCCGACGCTCCCGACGACGTCCCCGGTGACGCTGAAGGCGCGCGCGGAGTGGCTGGTCTGCAAGGAAACCTGCATTCCCGAGGGCGCGGATCTGGCGCTGGCATTGCCCGTCGCTGCAACTGCACAGACCGACCCGCGCTTTGGTGCGCGCATCGCCGCGACCCGCGCGTCGTTGCCGCGGCCGCTCGCGGACTGGCAAGTGCGCGCAGAGGGCCACGGCGCGGAGGTTCGGCTGGTTCTTTCGCCGCCCACCGGCGCGAGCGCTGCCGATGCGGGCAGCCTGCGCTTCTTTCCCTATGAACCCGAGCGCATCGAGCCCTCCCGGCCCCAGGTGCAAACGCGCGATGGATCGTCGCTGGTGCTGACCCTGCCGGTGTCGAGTGCGCCTGCCGGCGGCTTTACGCACGTTGCTGGCGTGGTTGCTGCCTCCGACGGGTTGCCGGCCTCGGGCGGACGCGTGAATGCGGCGACGATCGATGTGCCGCTCGCCGGCACCGTCACCCCGGGCGCCCGCCTTGCCGTGCCGACGGCCACTTTCAATCCGGGTGCGTCCACTGCCGCCGGCGCTGAAATCACCTTGGTCGTGGCGCTGTTGTTCGCGTTCGGTGGCGGCTTGTTGCTCAACCTGATGCCGTGTGTATTCCCCATTCTTTCGCTCAAGGTGCTCGGGTTTGCAACGCACGATGACAGCAAGGCCACGTTGCGGGCTGAGGCGGTGAGTTTTGCCGGAGGCGTGCTGCTCACGTTCGTCGTGCTGGGATTCATGCTCGCCGGCTTGCGCGCAGCGGGCGAACAACTCGGCTGGGGCTTTCAGCTTCAATCGCCCGGGGTCGTGACAGTGCTGGCACTGCTTTTTTTCACCCTCGCACTCAACTTGTCCGGGGTGTTCGAATTCGGCCAGTTGGCGCCATCCGGCGTCGCCGGCTGGTCGGCGAAGAACCGCACGCTCGACGCCTTCGGCTCGGGCGTTCTGGCGGTGGTGATCGCGTCTCCCTGCACGGCGCCGTTCATGGGCGCGGCCCTGGGATACGCGCTGTCAGGGTCGGTGGCGGCGACGTTGCTGGTCTTTGTTGCGCTGGGTGTCGGCATGGCGCTCCCGTATGTGCTCCTGGCCTGGTTTCCGGCGTGGCGCCGGCGTTTGCCGCGCTCGGGGCCGTGGCTCATCCGCCTCAAGCAATTACTGGCGTTTCCCTTGTATGCGACGGCCATCTGGCTGGCCTGGGTGCTGGGCGCACAGCGCGACAACGACGCGGTGCTGCGGCTCCTGGTGGCGATGCTCGCGTTGGGTTTCGCACTGTGGACCTGGCGGATCGTGCGCACCGGCGGCGCCCGGGGATGGGGATGGGCCGGACTCGTGGCACTGGTCGCGGGGGTTACCGTGGCCGCGCCCTTGTTGGGCAGTGGCACCGAAGCGGCGCCGGCGCGAACCGTTGCCGGTCACGATGATGGTTGGCAAGCGTACAGTCCGGCCAAGCTCGCGGAGTTGCAGGCAGCGGGCCGCACCGTGTTCGTCGATTTCACGGCTGCATGGTGCGTGACTTGCCAGGTCAACAAGCGCCTGGTGCTCGATACGCAGGAGATGCGCGACGCATTTGCCCGCGGCAACGTGGCCTTGGTGCGCGCTGACTGGACACGGCGCGATGCCGCCATCACCCAGGCGCTGGCCGCGCTCGGCCGCAATGGCGTGCCGGTCTATGCGGTGTACCGCCCCGGCCAGGCACCGCGGCTGTTGCCGGAAATTCTGCAGCGGCAACTGGTGCTGGACGCAATCGGCGTGAGTTGACGCGCATGGCAGTGTCGACATGGCTGGCTTTTTTTGCAGCGTCCTGGCTCATCAGTCTCTCGCCGGGAGCAGGTGCGATCTCGTGCATGGCCGCGGGCATGCGCTACGGGGTTATCGCAAGGCCGCATGGAACATTGACGGCCGGCGATCCCGCGCGCCCGCAGCTCGTGCAATATGCCATTGGCGGAGGCACTTTTTTTTCACCGACCTCGTCGTCATGAGCGGCTACACCGGGCTGGCGGCCCGGGTGCTGCGCGCGCTGCGCGATCCGGCGCACATCCGCTGGATGAATCGCACCTTGGGAAGCCTTTTCATCGCCGCCACGGCGTTGCTGACGACTTTTCGCCGCGCGGGGTGATGCGCGCGAAGGATCACGCGAAAACCTGCCAGGCTCTGCTAATTCGCGGCGACGGTTTGATCCGCGACGTCGGCAAACACCACTTCCATCTCGCGGCGAAATCGCACTGCTTCGTCGTCGGCATCAAACGCCACATCGTCCCATCGCACCGTGGCTCCGGCGGCAACTTCGCGCTTCAGCTTCACGCCGTGGGCGAGACCGAGCGGCAATCCGCCGCATCGAAGCGAGGCCGCGGCGGGCATGAGCTTGCCGTAAACGGTGTAACCGCCTTCGCCATCGAGCGCTTCACCGGCGGCCAGCCGTCGTTTGGCGGTCGCGACGACGTCGCCCGACCAGCTCACGGGCTGGCCCGTGGATTCGTTCCGCAGGCCGACCGAGGCGACACTGATGCCAAGCTCGAGCCCGATCGCGTGATAGGGCTTGTACATGGCGGCATAGCGCCCGCTCCCGTCGGTCGAGAATCCGTATTCGGTGAAGCAGCGATGCACATAGTCTTCGCCGTGCGCATCGCCGGCGCGAAACGTCACGTACACGCCCCACCGGAGATCGCGGAACACCGGCCGGCCATCGCGCTCCATGCTCGAGATCACTTCGACCTGGCCGGCGTGATGCAGATGGCCGCCTTCGCTGCGCGGTCGCAGTACCCCCGGCAGATCGTCGACGCCGCAAGGCGGAAAGGCGAGCCCGCCGGGCGCCGGCGCGAGACGCGTCGCATTGGCCACCGCCGCCATCTCGATCGCGCTCTTGGTGCCATCCAGGAAGGAATTGAACATCTGCGCGTTGAAATCACCGGCCGCCACCATCTCCGGTGAAAACCCGTAGTACGGCCACACGGTTTCGGGGGTGGAAGCGTGGTACTCGGGCAGATACTTGGTGCCCTTTCCAGCCGCGACGACCTCGAAGCCCGCTGCCCGGCACCAGTCCACCATCTCGCAAATCAGCGCCGGCTGGTCGCCGTACGCCAGCGAGTACACGATCCCCGCGTCGCGCGCGCGCCGTGCCAGCAAGGGTCCGGCGAGCGCATCGGCCTCGACATTGACCATCACGATGTGGGTGCCGTGCGCGCACGCTGCCAGCACGTGGCGGATGCCCGCGGCCGGGTTGCCGGTGGCATCGATCACGATTTCGACCTGCGGCGCGGCGATCAGCGCCAGCGCGTCTTCGGTGATGCAGGTGCTGCCGTTCGTGAGCGCGGCGTCGAACGAGCGCGCTTCGTAGCGGTTTTGCGCCCAACCCGTGCGTGCGAGCGAAGAGCGTGCGCGCTGAGGCGACAGCTCCGCGATGCCTACGATATGAATGCCGGGCGTGTGCTTTGCCTGGGCGAGATACATCGCACCGAATTTTCCGGCGCCGATGAGGCCCACGCGCAGGGGCTTGCCCGCAGCAGCGCGTTCGAGCAACAGGCGATGGAGATTCATGATTTCTCCTTCAGGGGAGGGCGAGTGCCAGTCCCAGTGGCACGAACAGCACCGACAGCATGTTGCCGATCAGCACGATCGATGCGACTTTGCCGGGCTCCTGGCGATATTG
>JBDUCE010000318.1:0-3958 GCA_040003635.1 Betaproteobacteria bacterium | reverse complement strand
GCGTGCGCAAGATCCGCCTGACCGGCGGCGAGCCGCTGCTGCGCAAGAACATCGAACGGCTGATCGAGATGCTGGCGCGCCTTGGCGACATCGATCTTACGCTCACTACCAACGGCGCGCTGCTCGCCCGCAAAGCGATGAGCCTGCGCAGCGCGGGCCTCACGCGCATCACGGTCAGCCTGGATTCGCTCGATGACGCGACTTTTCGCGCCTTGAACGACGTCGACTTTCCCGTGGCGAGGGTGCTCGATGGCATCGATGCGGCCGCCGCCGCGGGACTGGCGCCCATCAAAATCAACATGGTGGTCAAGCGCGGCGAGAACGTGGCGAGCATCGTGCCTCTGGCCCGCCATTTCAAAGGCTCGGGCCATATCGTGCGCTTCATCGAGTACATGGATGTCGGGGGCACGAATGGCTGGCGCATGGACGATGTGGTGCCGGCCTCGGAAATCGTAAGCCTCATCAACGCGCAAATGCCGCTCGAGTCCGCCCAGGCGAACTACACGGGTGAGGTTGCAGAGCGTTGGCGCTATGTCGACGGCGGCGGCGAGATCGGAGTCATCGCCTCGGTCACCCAGGCATTTTGCCGCGACTGCACGCGCGCCCGGCTTTCCACCGATGGCAAGCTTTTCACGTGTCTTTTTGCCGATGACGGCTACGACTTCCGTGCGCTGCTGCGCGAAGGCCGTTCGGACGAGGAAATCATCCGCGCGGTCGATGCGGTGTGGAGTCATCGTGCCGACCGCTATTCGGAAATCCGCACTGCCAATACCGCTCGCTCCCGGTCGAGGATCGAAATGAGCTACATCGGCGGATGAGTCGACGCAGCGCCTGCCTCGTCCCCCCACCTGCTTCGCGATGAACGCCCCGAACGAGCCCTACCGGCCGTTGCTCACGCAAGCGGCGCGCCCCTCGACCTTCGCGGTGCAGGCGATCGACGAAAACGGCGCGGTGCGCGAAACGCCGATCGCCGGCGAGCATCCGCTGACACTCTATGTCGACAGCCAGGAAGTCGTCACCCTGATGACCCTGGGGGCGGCGCCCGAAGCGCTGGCCATCGGCTACCTGCGCAATCAGCGTCTGCTGAACTGCCTTGAAGACATCGTCGCCGTCCAGGTCGATTGGGAAGTCGATGCCGTCGCCGTCACCACGCGCAATGGCCTCGAGGATCTTGCGCAACGGATGCAGAAGCGCACGCAGACCACAGGTTGCGGCCAGGGTACGGTGTTCGGGGATCTCATGGAGGAGATCGACGCCATCGTGCTGCCTCGAAACGCAATGCTGCACCGTACGACGCTTTACGCGCTGCTGGAATCGGTGCGGGTGCACGAAACCATTTACAAGCAAGCCGGCGCGGTGCATGGCTGCGCGCTGGCGAGTAACGAGGACGGCCGCTCGCGAATCCTGATGTTCGTCGAAGACGTGGGCCGTCACAATGCCGTGGACGCCATCGCCGGCCAGATGTGGCTCGACCGCATCGATGGCGGTGACAAGGTCTTCTATACGACGGGCCGACTGACCTCGGAAATGGTCATCAAGGCCGCCCAGATGGGCATTCCCTTCCTGGTATCGCGTTCGGGGTTGACGCAGATGGGCCACTCGATCGCCGAGCAAGTCGGCATCACCATGATCGGGCGCGCGACCAACAAGCATTACCTGCTCTTCACCGGCGCGGAACGCTTTCGCGCGGACGCGTGAGCGAGGACCCGGCTACCAGCCTGGCGCGCAACGAAGCGCGCGGGCGTTGCATGTGCGCTTCCGTGCAGTTCGTCGCCCGCCTGCCGTCGCGCTTCTGCGCTCACTGCCACTGTGAAAGCTGCCGGCGCTCGCACAGTGCCGGGTTCGTCACCTGGATCGGGTTTGCCGCGGAGCAGGTCGAAGTGGTTGCCGGACACGAAAATCTGGTCGACTTCGCCTCTTCGGCGGACACGCTGCGCTCGTTTTGCAGGATCTGCGGCACCAAGCTCTTTTTCCGCTCCGGGCGCTGGGCCGGGGAAACCCATGTGGCGCTGGCCGCGTTCGACGATCCTGTCGATCGTGCGCCCTCGGGTCACGCTTTTTTCGAAGAGCATGTCGCCTGGATTCCCTGGCCGCGGGATGTCGCGTGACGATCGGCGTCACGGGCCTCGTGCTGGCCGGCGGCCAGGGGCGCCGCATGGGCAGCGTCGACAAGGGACTGGTGGCGCTTCGCGACGTGCCGATGGTGCGCCATGTGCTCGATCGCCTCGCGCCGCAGGTCGACGACATCCTCATCAACGCCAACCAGAACCTCGAGCGCTATCGCGCGTTCGGATATCCCGTCATCGAGGACGCAGTGGGCGGGTTCGCGGGTCCGCTCGCCGGGCTGCATGCCGGCCTCGGAGTGACCACCGCACGCCGCGTCGCGACGGTTCCCTGTGATTCGCCGTTTCTGCCGGAAGATCTCGTTCACCGCTTGAGCATCGCGCTCGACGCCGCCCAGGCCGACCTCGCCGTGGCCCGCACGTTCGACCAGCCGCACCCCGTCTTCTGCCTGGTGGAGCGAAGCGTCCACACGCATCTCGATGCATTCTTGCGCGGTGGCGGACGCAAGATCGATGCGTGGTATGCCACCCTTCATGTCATCGAAGTACCGTTCGACGATATCGCCGATGCGTTTCGCAATATCAACACACGCGATGAATTGGATGAGGCCAATCGTCAACGTGGCTAAGTTCCCGGCGCATACCTCTCTTTCCCCCTCTCATGGATGCCCGTTCATCATGACTTCGCCCAAGACCTTGCGCGAGTTGTCCTGCGCCGACGATTACGATCCCGATTCGATGGCAGTGGACAAGGCGCGCTTGCTCATCCGCGCATTCCTGGCGCCGGTGAGGGCCACCGAACGCGTTCATATCCGGCTCGCGCTCTCCCGCGTGCTCGCCGCCGATGTGATTTCTCCGCTCGATGTGCCCGGGCATGACAACTCGGCGATGGACGGCTACGCCATCCGTTTCGCCGACCTCGCGCCGAACGAGGAAACCGTGCTCACGCGCGTGGGCGAGTCCTTCGCCGGCAAGCCCGCCGCCGTCGCCATCGGCGCGGGACAGTGCGTTCGCATCTTTACGGGCGCAGTGATGCCTCGGGGCGCTGACGCCGTCGTGATGCAGGAGCGTGCGCGTGAACAGGACGGCAGCGTGTTCATTGCGCCGGGGGCGCTCACCAAGGCCGGCCAAAATCGCCGCTTCGCCGGCGAGGATCTGAAGGCCGGGCAAGTCGTATTTCGGGCGGGGCAGCGGGTACATCCGGCGGAGCTCGGCATGATGGCCTCCCTCGGCATCGGCGAGGTCAGCGTGTATCGCCGGCTGCGGGTTGCCTTTTTTTCCACGGGCGACGAGTTGAAGTCGATCGGAACGCCGCTCGCCGCGGGCGATATTTACGACAGCAACCGCTATACCCTGCACGGAATGCTGGCGCGTCTTGATTGCGAAATGCTCGACATGGGGGTGGTGCCCGACGTGCCCGAGGCACTGGAACACGCCTTCGCCACCGCTGCCGATGCCGCGGATGTCGTGATCACGTCGGGTGGCGTGTCGGTGGGGGAAGCCGATTTCGTCAAACAGCTCCTGGACAAGCTCGGTGAAGTGCTGTTCTGGAAAATCGCCATGAAGCCGGGGCGGCCGCTGGCCTATGGCCGCATCCATGACGCCCATTTCTTTGGCCTTCCCGGCAATCCGGTTTCGGTAATGGTCACCTTCTATCAGTTCGTGCGCGATGCACTGCGCGTGTTGCAGGGCGAGCGCGAGGTGGGACCGCTGCCCACCTTCAAGGTGCGGCTGTCGGCCGCGATTCGCAAAGCGCCCGGGCGTACCGAGTTCCAGCGCGGAATTCTCGCCGCAGACGGCAGCGGCGGATGGTCGGTGCGCACCACCGGCGATCAGGGATCGGGCATCCTGTCCTCGATGTCGCAAGCCAATTGCTTCATCGTGCTGCCAGCCGA
>JBDUCE010000317.1:0-3969 GCA_040003635.1 Betaproteobacteria bacterium | reverse complement strand
GCCGATGATGGCCACCATCGCCACGCCGGGATGACTCGCCAGCGCCGCGCCCGCAGTGCGGCCGCCGGGCACGACGTTGAACACACCGGCCGGCAGCAGGCCCTCGATCAATTCCGCGAGGCGCAAGGACGACAGGGGCGCCTGATCCGGCGGCTTGATGATGACACTGTTGCCGGCCGCGAGGGGCGCCGCCGACTTGCCGGCCGCAAACATGAACGGGTGATTGAAGGGAATGATGCGCGCCACGACGCCGCGCGGCTCGCGCACCGAGAAATTGACGGCGTCCGGGCCCATCGGAATGGATGCGCCCTTCATCTCGGTGACAAGACCCGCGAAAAAATCGAGTTGGGCAGCAGCCACCAGCGCATCGCTCGTCATTTCGCGAACGGGATTGCCGCAGTTGGCCGCATCGATCAGGGCGAGCTCGCCGGCGTTGGCACGCAGCACTTCGGCCACGCGGCGCAGGACGCGCGCCCGCTCGAGCGGAGCGACGGCACGCCATTGCTCGAACCCCCGCGTTGCGGCGGCCACGGCGGCGTCGACGTCGGCGGCATTGGACTCGGCGACGCGTCCGAGCGATTCGCCGGTGCCCGGATTGAGGGTATCGGCATAACCACCCGCGGGCTCGTGCCACGTCCCGCCATAGAAGGCGCCACGATGTTGCGGCAACCGTAGTGCAGGACCTGATCCGGAATGCGACATGAATGCGCTCTCGTTTGCCTCAGCCCGCTCGCCGCGGGCCGGGAACAGCCACGCGGCCGATCATGGCATTGACGCCGATCGACAGCACGAAGAGCACTGTCAGCAGGGCATACATGCGCGGCATGTCGAACACCGAGTATGCCTGGATGATGAGATAGCCCAGCCCGCGATTCGACAACTTGGTCTCGGCCAGCAGCGTGCCGATGATGGCGACGCCAAGCCCCAGCCGGATGCCGTTCACGATCGGCGCGCGCATCGCCGGAAGATAGATCTTGCTCACCATTTGCCAGGTGGTGACGCGAAAGCTCCGGCCCACACGGATCAGCACCTGGTCGATCTCACGCATGCCGCCGGCGGCACTCACCGCAATCGGGAAAAAACATGACAGCACGCCCATCGCCACTTTCGATCCCGGCCCGACGCCGAACCACATGATCATGATCGGGAAGAAGATGATTTTGGGCGTCGGTCCCAGGTAATGGATGAACGCTTCGTAGGCGCGCGCCAGGAACCGGTTGGCGCCGATCGCGATACCCACGGCCACGCCGGCGAAGCCCCCGATCAGGAGCGCGCCACCGATTTCGGCGGCGGTGATGCCCAGGTTGCGATAGAAATCAGGGGTGGCGAGCAGGTGGCCAATCGCCTTGCCGATCACCACGAGCGAGGGCACCACGTCGCGAAACAGGAGCCCCGACGCCGCCATGGCCTCCCACATCGCGAGCACGAGCACCACGATGATCGCGCGGAGCCAGCGCACGTGGCGCTGCGCCGTCGGGGCGATCGAAGGCCCGCCTACATTCCCGGCCGCAGCCATCGCTCGATCCTTTCAGCGCAGAAAAAGAACACCACGCTCACCAGGACGACAAAGAAGATCGCGCCATAGGTGCCGGGAAGATCGTACCGCTCGGCGAGCTCGTTGATGAGTTGCCCCAGGCCGCCGAAATTGATCAGGAACTCGACCCCGACGATATTGATCATCGCGAAGATGAGCCCAAGGCGCAGACCGACGAAGATGGTCGGCAGCGCCGCAGGCAGCAGGATCTTGCGGAAAAGCTGGGTGTTGGTGAGGCGAAAGCTTCGCCCTACGTCGAGCAACACCTTGCGGGTGCCGGCGAACCCTTCCACGGTCTTGAGGATGACGGGGCTAAGTCCCGCCGCAAATCCGATCATCACGATGGTCGTGGCGCTGCGTCCGAAGATCACCAGAAACAGCGGATACATGAGCACCACCGGCGCCGAAGCAAGCGCTGCCACCCACGTCTCGGTCGCTAGCCGCAGCAACCGGAACCGGAACAGCAGCATGCCAAGACCAATGCCCACGACGGTCAGTAACACGCTCGCCCACAACGCTTCCAGCGCCGTTTGGGCAAACCGGTGAAGGACGTCTTCCTCCATGATGATCCGCGGAATCGCGGCGATGATCTGCGACGGCCGCGGCACGATGAAGCCGTTGATCACGCCCACCGCAATCAGCGCTTCCACCAGCGCGAGCGCGAAAAGAAGGCTCGCCACACCGACCGCGGGCGGCCCGAACCGGGTATCGGCAAAAGCGCGTCTCACCGTTTGCCCTTCTCGTTTTTTCGCGCCCGCGACTCGTCCTCGTGCATGCCGAGACTTGCCTCTTCGCGCAGGTCGTGCCAGATCTCGGCCACGTAACGCCCGAAGGCGTCGCTGCTGATCACCTCCGAATCGCGGGGGTGCGGAAGGTCGATTTTCACCACGCGCTTCAATCGTCCCGGCCGGTAGGTCATCACCAGCACCCGGTCTGAAAGCTGCACTGCTTCGGTAATGTTGTGGGTGATGAGCAGCGTGGTCTGGCGGAGATCCTGCTGGATCTGCAGGACCTTGTCGCCCAACAGGAGCCGGGTCTGCTCATCGAGCGCCGCAAAGGGTTCGTCCATCAGCAGGATGCGGGGCTCGGAGGCCAGGGTGCGCGCGATGGATACGCGCTGGCGCATGCCGCCGGAGAGCTCGCTCGGAAATCGGCGCTCGAATCCGTCGAGCCCTACCATGGCGATGAAATGGCGGGCGCGCATCTGCCGGGCGCTCTTATCCATGCCGGTGATCTCCAGCGGGAAGGCCACGTTCTCGATGACCGTGCGCCAGGGAAAGGTCGACTCTTCCTGGAACACCATTCCGATCGCCGGATGCGTACCGGAAATCGTTTCACCGCTCACCGTCACGCGGCCTTCGTAGCCGCCCAGCAAGCCGCCGATGATATTGAACAGCGTCGACTTGCCGCATCCCGAGGGACCAATCACCGAAAGGAATTCGCCGGGGGCGACGCTCAACGAAAATCCATCGACCGCCGTGACCGTGCCTTCCGCGGTCTCGAAGCGCTTGACGATATTCTCGACTTCGAGCGGGTGATCTTCCCGGCCCCCGGCCGGCGCCGCGGAACGTGCGGCGGCGGCGCGCGGGACGCCGGCGCTAGCCATGGCTCGCCTTGCCGCGCGTCAGCGCTGCGCTCATCGCCGGCGTGTATCCCGGCTGCACCCGCACATCGACGACGGCAACCCGGCCGGCGTCCACTGCCGCAATGGCGCGCCGAAACGCGTCCGCCAGATCGGCGCTTCGTTCCACCGGCCCGATCCCCAGTGCGCCCTGTGCTTCGCCCATCGCCGCGAGGTCGATGGCGGGATCGGTCATGCGTTGTCCGATCCACTTGTTGGCCACCGGCCGCTCGCGCATCCGCGCCACGCGCTCCTGGTGCATCTCGTCATTGAAAAAGGATTGGTTGTTGGCCACCACCACCAGCAACGCAATGCGATAGTGCACTGCCGTCCACAGTGCCGTGACACCCATCAGGAAATCGCCATCGCCGCACACCGCGATCGGCAACCGTCCCGATTCGCGCAGCGCAAGAGCCGCGCCCACGGCGATGCCCGGCCCCGCGCCGATGCCACCGCCGCCATCGGAGCCCAGATAATCCAGGGGATGGTGAAACGGCCATGCCGCGCCGTTCCAGGACAGCGGCAGGTGCGCGAGCGCGACCGCGCGCGTGGCCACGGCCTCCCGCAGTGCCTGCGCCAGCACATCGGTGTCGAGCGGTCGATCCGCTGCAGCGGGCGTCGTTGCGGGCGACGGGGCGCGGTCGAAAGATACTTTCGTCGCCACGTGCTTGCCGAGCGCATCGAGAAGCGGTGTCACCACGGCGTCCGGCTCCGCGGCAAGAAAGACATCGACCGGCGGCAGCCCCTGGTGATCCATGCTCCAGCCATTATGTAGGGTCTGGTCGAGCGAGACCTGGATGATTCGGGCGCGAAC
>JBDUCE010000316.1:0-3972 GCA_040003635.1 Betaproteobacteria bacterium | reverse complement strand
CCAGCCTCACGCCTCTACTTCCTTCCGTACGTAGCCTGAATACTCGCCTTGGCGATCTGATTGGCGTTGATCATGAAGCCGAGCATGGCGCCCGACGCGTTCTCGTCGGCCTCGAGCTTGGGTACCTTGAGCGCGTGCACGGTGAAAATGTAGCGATGCGGCCGATCGCCCGTCGGCGGGCAGGGCCCCCCGTAGCCTGGCGTGCCGAAGTCGGTGCGGGATTGCACGGCCCCCGCGGGAGCCTTGCCTGCCGTCGGGTTGCCCGTGCCTGCCGGCAAGTTCGTGACGCTGGCCGGAATGTTGAACACGACCCAGTGCCACCAGCCGCTACCCGTGGGCGCGTCAGGGTCGTACACCGTCACCGCAAAGCTCTTGGTCCCGGGTGGAACATTGGTCCATGCCAGCGTGGGGGAGACGTTGCCGCCCGTGCAGCCGAAACTGTTGTACACCTGCGCCTCTTTCACGGTGCCCTTGTGAGTGACTTCGGCGCTGGTAAGCGCGAACGGCCCGGCGGCAAACGCGGGTGCGGTCATTGCGATGGCCACCAACCCTGCTAGCAAGCGCTTCATCGGGGACTTCCTTTTTTGTGCCGACCCGTCATCGCATCCGTCGCGCGATCGGGATCAGAACGTTTCGTCGGGACGCAGGTAGCGCCACTGGCCCGAGGGCAGCTTGCTCAGGCTGACACTGCCGATGCGGATACGCTTCAAGCCCGTGACACTGATTCCCACCAGTTCCGCCATGCGCCGGATCTGGCGCTTCTTGCCCTCGCGCAGCACAAAGCGTAACTGGTGCTCATTCTGCCACGATACGCGGGCCGGCTTGAGCTTCGCGCCGTCCAGCTCGAGCCCGTGGTTCAGAAGCCGCAGCCCATCGGCGGACAATGGACCCTCGACCCGCACGAGGTATTCCTTCTCCACCTCGGAATCGTGGCCGATCAGCCGCCGTGCCACCCGCCCGTCCTGGGTAAAAACGATGAGTCCGGTGGAATCGATGTCGAGTCGCCCCGCGGGGGCGAGCCCGCGCAAATGGGTCGGCCGGAAGTCGCGCTTCAGCGCATCTTCGGGCCAGCGATTTCCCGGGCGGATCAGTACGCTGGCGGGCTCGTAGCCGTCTTCGGCTTGTCCCGATACGTAGCCGACCGGCTTGTGCAGCAGGATGGTGACACTCTCGCTTTGCTGTCGGCGCGCGGCGGCGTCGATCTCGATGTGCGCATCGGGGGGCACGCGTGATCCCAGCACCGAGACCACGACGCCGTCGACGCGCACCCAGCCGTTTTCAATCCACTCATCGGCTTCGCGCCGAGAGCAAAGCCCGAGCTCGCTCATGCGCTTCGACAACCGCGGCGATTGCTCCACCAGCGATAGCGCCGAGGCACGCATTGTGGTGGACGTCGAGGCCGGAGTGAGGTGATCGGCAGCGGTCGGCAGTTGCGCCGGTGCCGCGCGCGCCGTGGGCTGGCGGCGGTCTTTCGCCGGCGCGCTTTCGTGTTTCGCCGGCGCGACACGTGGGGGCTTCGCGCCGCGCCGCGTGCGCATCGAGCGCGGAGCCGGCGGCGCGGCCGCGACAGCGGATCCCTCCGTCTTCGGGAGCTTCAACGTGGATCGGGTCATGGCGCTGCAGTGCCTGTTGACCCGGGCTCACGCCTTGCTGTAGAGCTCGGCGCCCTTTTGCACGAATTCAATCGCCTTCACCTCCATGCCGCGCTTGAGCGCTTCGTCATCGGACAACCCCTGCTTCGCCGCGTAGTCGCGCACGTCCTGCGTGATCTTCATCGAGCAGAAATGCGGACCGCACATCGAGCAGAAATGCGCGAGCTTGGCGCCGTGCTGCGGCAGCGTCTCGTCATGGAACTCGCGCGCCTTGTCCGGATCGAGCCCCAGGTTGAACTGATCTTCCCAGCGGAATTCGAAGCGCGCCTTCGACAGCGCGTTGTCGCGAATCTGCGCACCGGGATGGCCTTTGGCGAGATCCGCCGCATGCGCAGCGACCTTGTACGCCATGATGCCGTCCTTGACATCGGTCTTGTTCGGCAGGCCAAGGTGCTCCTTGGGCGTGACATAGCAAAGCATCGCCGTGCCGTACCAGCCGATCATCGCCGCGCCGATGGCACTCGTGATGTGATCGTAGCCGGGGGCGATGTCGGTGGTGAGCGGACCGAGGGTATAGAAAGGTGCCTCGCCGCACAGCCGCAACTGCTCGTCCATGTTGTGCTTGATCATGTGCATGGGCACGTGGCCGGGTCCTTCGATCATCACCTGCACGTCGTGCTTCCACGCGACCTGCGTCAACTCGCCCAGTGTGGCGAGCTCCGCCATCTGCGCTTCGTCGTTGGCGTCGAAGCCCGAGCCTGGACGCAAACCGTCGCCCAATGAAAAGGAGACGTCGTACGCCTTCATGATGGCGCAGATATCCTCGAAGTGCGTATAGAGGAAACTCTCCCGATGATGGGCGAGGCACCACTTGGCCATGATCGATCCGCCGCGGGAAACGATCCCGGTCATCCGCTTGGCGGTCATTGGGATGTAGCGCAACAGCACGCCGGCGTGAATCGTGAAGTAGTCGACGCCTTGCTCGGCCTGCTCGATCAGGGTGTCACGGAACATTTCCCAGGTCAGCTCTTCGGCCTTGCCGTCGACTTTTTCCAGTGCCTGGTAGATGGGCACCGTGCCGATCGGCACCGGCGAATTGCGGATGATCCATTCGCGCGTTTCGTGGATGTTCTTGCCGGTCGAGAGATCCATCACCGTGTCGGCGCCCCAGCGGGTGGCCCACGTCATCTTCTCCACCTCTTCAGCAATGGAGGAGGAAACGGCCGAGTTGCCGATGTTGGCGTTGATCTTGACCAGGAAATTGCGGCCAATGGTCATCGGCTCGGTTTCCGGGTGATTGATATTGTTCGGAATGATGGCGCGACCGCGCGCGACTTCTTCCCGCACGAACTCCGGCGTGATCACGGATGGAGTGGCGGCGCCGAAATTTTGCCCCGGATGCTGGCGGGTCACGATCGCCGGCAGCGTTGCCAGCATGCGCTCGCGCAACAGGTTTTCACGGATGGCGACGAATTCCATTTCAGCCGTGATGATCCCGCGCCGCGCGTAGTGCATCTGTGTCACGTTGGCGCCCTGGCGTGCCCGCCGGGGTTTCCGCAGCAGATCGAAGCGCATGCCCGAAAGCGCGGGATCGTCGAGCCGATCACGGCCGTACGCCGACGAAGGACCGGGGAGCGAGACGGTGTCCTCGCGCTCCGCAATCCAGCGTGCGCGCATGGGCGTCAACCCCTTGCGGACGTCGATCGTCGCCGTCGGGTCGGTGTAGGGACCGGACGTGTCATACACCACGATGGCCGGGTTCGTCTCCGCACCCATCGACGCCGGGGTGTCGCTTTGCGCTATCTCACGCATCGGCACGCGAATGTCCGGCCGGGATCCTTCGACGTGGATCTTGCGCGAGTTGGGCAGTGGTGCGACCGCGGCGGCGTCCACCTGCGCATCGCGGGCAAAGAATTGGTCGTTGGCGTTCATGGGCTCTCCTGCGTTGGCGAACAGGGCGGAGAACTGGCCAGGGGGCGACGCCGAGTGAGGCACGCTTCCCTGCGCCGGCATTATCCGCACAGGTACCAAGGGTGTAATCTCACCCTCCCGGCAGACATGCGCGGGAAGGACCCCTAGCGTAGGGCGTCACGGTACGCGAAACATGGCCTGCCTGGCAAACCCGGCGCACGGTGGCTTGACGTGTGCCGCTGGAAAGCCGCTCTCATGAGCGCTCGCAGATCGACGCGATGGATCGCGCGGAGACCACTCGATCGGGCGGGATGGGTGACGACAAGTTGCGGTCAAGGCAACTCCACCAGTAATTTGCCTTCGCCCTTGCCATTGGGCGTTGATGGAATGGGCCCAGCTGCTTTGCCCTTTGCGAGGTGGAGCGGGTGAAGGGAATCGAACCCTCGTCGTAAGCTTGGGAAGCTTCTGC
>JBDUCE010000315.1:0-3994 GCA_040003635.1 Betaproteobacteria bacterium | reverse complement strand
GCGATTTGTGCGATGGCGAGATCGATGAACACGATTCCGCGCGCCAATACCTGCACTCCCAGCGGCACATGCGTTGCAGCGACCAGCAGGCCGGCGGCAAGCGCCGGCAACAGGATGCTCCAATCCCAGGCCGCACCGTTCACTGCGCACCCTTCAATAGCCGCGCGATGGTGTCATCGAAAAGGCTGAAGAGATCACGCGCTTCGCTGTCGCCACCCACCGTAAAGGGCAGCACCACGGGATTGATCTTCGCCCGTTCCGCAATCCATCGCGATGGCCGATCACTCTGATAGGCGCCGCGGATCACCATTCTCGCGGGCTGCCGCTGCAGTGTCGCGAGCACCTCCGACAGATAGGCGACGGTCGGCTCCACGGCCGGCTTCGGTTCCAGTGCCGCGACTTCCTTCATGCCGGTCCAGGCCATGAGATAGGTAAAGCCCTTGTGCTGCACGACGACCGGAACATCGCGCAGGGGCGCCACTTGCTGTTCCCATCGCACCATGGCCGCACGCCAGCGCTCGTCGAAGGTCTTGTACCTGCTTTGATAGAACGCGGCGTTGGTCGCATCGAGCTCCGCGAGCTTGGCCGAGAGCGGGCCCGCGACGCGCGCGATGTTGCGCGGATCGGTTTGAATATGTGGATCTCCCAGCGGATGGACGTCACCCTCGGAGCGGTCGAGGCGCGCCGGCTTGCCGAGCATCGGCACAAAGGCCGTTGCCTCGAAATAGCCGGGTTGCCCCGGCCGGAGCTTCGGATTGCCCGCCTGCTGGATCACGAGCGGGACCCAGCCGATTTCAAGCTCGGCACCCGTTGCAACCATGAGGTCCGCGTTACGGGCGCGGGCCACCAGGCTCGGCTTGGCTTCGACGTGGTGTGGGTCCTGCAATGCATTGGTGGCGATGTAGACGTTCACCTTGTCGCCGCCGAGCTCGGTCACGAGCGCACCCCACTCGGGGGTCGTCGCGAACACATTGAGCATTGCCCACGCGGGTGTGCCGATGCAGGCGAGGGCGATGAGCGGTAGGAAAAGAAGTCGGGGGATCACGGCGGTTCCTTTAAAATTTGTGCGCACCGTGCGCGCCCAAGGTCAGAATGTATTGCAGAAAGAGCTGGTGATCGGTCACGTCCGGCCGGGTCATGCTCCGGGCATACTGCAAGCGGAACCGGGTGAATTCCGAAGGTGTGTAATCGAACATCACCGTGTAGCGGTCGGGGTGGAATGCACCGATGTCGAGGAGATCGGTGTTCGTGCCGAATTCGCGCCGGCCCGGATTCAACTGGTCGTACCGCGCACCGGCGCGCCAGTAAGGCATGAACTGCCACGCGCCTTGGAGATACCACCCATTCCGGTTCGCGGCATACCCGCCCGCTTGCATGAGCCCCAGCGCACCGCTGGCGTCGTAGGTGAGATCGCCGCGCTCGCGATGCCAGAAATATTCACCCTGCACCTTGAAATTTCGTTCGCCCGTATTGCCGTTGGGCGCGTACTTCCATACGAAATCGGCGATCGCCGTGCGGCTCTTGCCGGTGAAAGCGACATCGGCCAGATTGCCCATGGTGTCGAGCTGCGTTCCGGCGCGCGCATCGGCCCGCGTTTGGAGATACGAAAGACCCGCACGCCAGCTGTGATCGGTACCGATATCCCCGCCGGTGTGGACGAAAACACTGCCCGCACCCACGCCATTGCGATTGCGCGCGCTGCCCGGAAAGTTGTCGCCATTGCCCACCTCGGCGCCGAATTCGAGAAATTGATCGGTGGGCGCGACCCACTTCAGTTGCAGACCGTCATGGGTAAACTGGCCGCCCAGAAACGCCTGGTACACGAGCGGCGCGTCGACAAAGTCCCAACCGTGCTGATGCTGCTCGTTCTGGTATCCGATGGCGGAAAAGAAGCGCCCGAATTTCGGCACCAGGCCGTACGGAAGCGACGGCATGAAGCCGTAGGCCTCTTCTACCGATACCGTGTTTTCGGGAGTGAGCGAGACGATCAGGTTGCCCGCGAATCGATCATCGACGTTGGCGCTCAACGCGAGCTCTGATTCACCCAAACCCAACCCGCGGCGGCCGGGCGAGAGATCGGGTGTTTTCGCAAACCCCGCAAGGGTGTAGCGCGTGGGGTCCTGCGAGAAATTGGCGTAGGTGCCCTGCAACACCAGCGAAATCGCGGGATTGAACGCCGCGATGCCGGCGCTCGCCGACGCTCCCGGCGTTGACGAGGCGACGCCCGTGCTGGCCGCAGGTGCCGTCGCCTCGGCGGCTTGCAGCCGATTTTCCAGGGCGCGGAGGCGGGTTTCGTACTGATCCTTGAGCGTCCGCAACTGCTCCCGGATTTCGGCCAACTCGCTATCGGTGGCAGCGCCCGCCGACGCAGCGGTAGCAAAGAGCGCGGACGCGACAAGCGCCGACGCGAGGTAAGACGTGGACACGTTGACTCCTCCAAACGATGAGCGAGCGCCGCCGGGTTACGGCGGGACGTAATCGGCTAGAGGACGAGTGGAGGTGCGCGACTGGCGTAGTAGACGGGTGCGGCAGCAGCGATGGCGTTGCCCGCCCATGCCGCGACCATGATCATTGATGCGAATTCCGGTGCCGCAGGGTCTGCCGACGCCACCGTGTGGGTGCCGCCTGCCAGCAGCGAACAGAGGACGCAGGGGGCGCGCTCCGGCGTTTGCACCGTGACGTCGCGCGCATCGGCCATCCGCGCTCGGTCGTGCTGCAAGGCGTGGAGGAGCGATTCCTGCTGCAGCCCGACGAGCAGCAGCGAGAAGCATGCGGCGATAAAAATGCGCACCATGGCCGGAGCGTAACCCACGCACGCTTCGTCCGCAATCCGCCGGACGGTCGAAGCGACCCCGCTCAGCTACAGCTTGTACGCCGTCTTGGCGAAGTGATAGGCGAGCTTCCCGGCGAGATCGAACGCCTCGTCCTCGTCGAGGCGATGCTCGATGGCGAGGCTCGCCAGGAAGCGGCAATCGATGCGCCGCGCCACGTCGTGACGCGCGGGAATCGACAGGAACGCCCGCGTATCGTCATTGAAGCCGACCGTATTGTAGAACCCGGCCGTTTCCGTTGCTTGTTCACGAAAGCGCAGCATGCCTTCGGGGCTGTCATGGAACCACCAGGGCGGTCCGAGGCGCAGCACCGGATAATGCCCGGCCAATGGTGCAAGCTCACGCGAGTAAACGGTTTCGTCCAGAGTGAACAGGATGATCGAAAGCCTGCGCTCGTTGCCGTAACGGTCGAGCAGCGGCTTTAGCGCCGACACATAATCGGTGGGCATCGGAATGTCCGCGCCTTTGTCGCGCCCGAAATCGCGAAACACCCGCGGATTGTGATTGCGATGCGAGCCGGGATGAATCTGCATTACCAGGCCGTCATCGATGCTCATCGCCGCCATCTCGGTCAGCATCTGCCCCCGAAACTGCTCGGCCTCCTCGCGCGTGGCGGTTCCGGCGAGGGCGCGCTCGAGCAGGCGGTGACACTCCGATTCGCGCAGATCGCAGGTACGCGCCGTCGGGTGGCCATGGTCGGTCGATGTCGCGCCCATGGTTTTGAAATAGGCGCGGCGATTGCGGTGCGCGGCGAGGTAACCGCGCCAACGGGTCGTGTCCTCGCCGGTGAGCTCGCCGAACTGCGCGACATTGCGCGCAAAGCCATCGAACTCCGGATCCACGACCGGATCGGGACGGTAAGCAGTGATGACGCGGCCCCCCCACCCGCTTTCCCTGATTTTGCGATGCTGGACCAGCGGGTCAAGGGGCGACTCGGTGGTGGCGATCACTTCGATGTTGAAGCGCTCGAACAGTGCCCGGGGCAGGAACGAAGGCTCCTTCAGGGCTTGCGCGCACGCGTCGTAGATGCGCTGCGCCGATTCGCCATCCAATCGCTCGCGGATACCGAAAATTTCGTGGAGCGCGTGATCGAACCACAGGCGGGTCGGCGTGCCACGAAAGAGGGCATAGTTTTCGGCGAAGAGCCGCCAGATGCGGCGCGG
>JBDUCE010000314.1:0-4001 GCA_040003635.1 Betaproteobacteria bacterium | reverse complement strand
GGGGGACGATCTTGCTCTCCCCGCTCTTGGTCTGGTGCTCCATCAGGACGAATACGCGCTTCGCGCCAATCGCGAGATCCATCGCGCCGCCCACCGCGGGAATGGCATCGGGTGCGCCGGTGTGCCAGTTGGCCAGATCACCGGCGGCGGACACCTGGAACGCGCCGAGCACGCAGATATCGAGATGGCCACCCCGCATCATCGCAAAGGAATCCGCATGATGAAAATAGGCGCCTCCGGGAAGCAGTGTTACCGGCTGCTTGCTGGCGTTGATGAGGTCGAAGTCCTCCGCTCCTTGCGCAGGGGCCGGGCCCATGCCCAGGAGCCCATTTTCACTGTGCAGGAAAATCTCGCGGCCCTTGGGCAGGTGATTGGCCACGAGGGTGGGCAAGCCGATGCCAAGGTTCACGTAGGCGCCCTCCTGAATGTCCTGCGCCACGCGTGCTGCCATCTGATCGCGGGTAAAGCGCTTCATCGGAAGACTCCTTTCAGCATCTCATGGGTTCAGGCGGCAGCACCCGGGACCGCCCGCACTGCTTCATCGTGAATGGCCACGACGCGCTGCACGAAGATGCCGGGCGTGACGATGGTTTCCGGGTCGAGCGCCCCCAGCGCAACGACTTCGCGGACCTCGGCAATGGAGCACGTGGCCGCGCTCGCCATGATCGGGCCGAAGTTGCGGGCGGTCTTGCGATAGACGAGATTGCCCCAGCGGTCACCGCGATCCGCCTTGATGAGGGCGTAGTCGGCGTGAATGGGATACTCGAGCACATAATTGCGGCCATGAATCGAGCGCGTTTCCTTGCCTTCCGCGAGCGGCGTGCCGTAGCCCGTGGGGGTGAAGAAGGCGCCAATGCCGGCCCCCGCCGCGCGGATGCGTTCGGCGAGATTGCCTTGCGGAACGAGCTCGAGCTCGATATCGCCTGCGCGATACAACCCATCGAAAACGTACGAATCGGTTTGCCGCGGGAACGAGCAGATGATCTTGCGCACCCGGCGCGCCTTGAGCAGTGCGGCGAGACCGATCTCGGCACTGCCGGCATTGTTGCCGACCACGGTAAGATCGCGCGCGCCTTGCCGGATCAGGGCATCGACCAGCGCGGACGGCATGCCTGCCGTGCCGAAACCACCGATCATGATCGTCGAGCCATCGCGGACGGCCGCGACGGCTGCGTCGAGCGATAAGACAATCTTGTTGATCATCGAAGCCTCGTGTTCAAGGTTGACGGCGCGGCGAACGACTCGGTATCGTGCAGGACTGGCTGCGTGGCCTCACGCGGTGCGCGTCGGCATGACGGCTCGCCAATGATAGCGCAGGTCGGACGCGCGCCTCGCGTACCATTGCACTGCCACGGCGCCGGGGATCGGCCTGCCGCCGCGGCGACCGCCGTCCGCCATCAGGAGCCGCCATGTCCGACGTCAGGGGCTACCGTCGTCCGTTCTGGGACACGCAGCCGGATTATCTGTATCCGCACTATCGATCCACCGTCAAGCGCGCGCCATCGCGTCCGCTCGTCGTCCTGCCGCAAACGCTGTCGGAGGTGACCGGACCCCTTTTCGGCTCCGACGACATCGGCGGCAACGATGACGACCTCACCCGCCAGCATGAAGGCGCACCGCTCGGTGAGCGAATGGTGGTTTCGGGACGAGTGCTGGACGAGAATGGGCGCCCGGTTCCCGGCGCGCTGATCGAGATGTGGCAGGCCAACGCCGCGGGGCGCTACCGTCACGCTGCGGATCAGCACGACGCACCGCTCGATCCCAACTTCAGCGGCTGCGGCCGATTGCTCACCGACGATGCGGGCGGTTATCGCTTCATGACCATCAAGCCCGGCGCCTACCCCTGGCGCAACCACAGCAACGCCTGGCGGCCCGCCCATCTGCACTTTGCGATATGCGGACTGGGGCTCGCGCAACGCCTCGTGACCCAGATGTATTTTCCGGGTGACCCGCTCCTGTCCTACGACCCCATGTACAACTGCATTCCCGACGACAAGGCGCGGCAACGGCTGATCTCCTCTTTCGACTGGGAAAACACCATCCCGGAATTCGCGCTCGCGTATCACTTCGACATCGTCCTGCGCGGGCGCGACGCCACGCCCATGGAGGGGTGACATGAGCCTTCTCGCCACGTCTTCGCAAACCGTCGGGCCCTACGTTGCCATTGGGTTCGCGCGCCTTAACAACGACAATCTCGCGCCGGCCGGGGTGACCGGCGAGCGCGTAACCGTGACCGGACGCATCATCGATGGCGACGACGCGCCGATGACCGACGCCGTGGTCGAGATCTGGCAGGCCAATGCTCATGGCCGCTACGCCCACCCGGAAGCCGTCTCCGAAGCGCCGCTCGAACCCGCCTTCAAGGGGTTCGGCCGCATACCGACCGATGCCGGCGGTCGTTTCCGCTTCACTTCGATCAAGCCGGGACGCGTGCCGGGACCGGGTGCAGCGCTACAGGCGCCCCATCTCAATGTGCTGATCTTTTCGCGCGGGCTGCTGAAGCATCTCAGCACGCGGATGTATTTCCCGGATGACCCAGCGAACGCCGAGGATTCGGTCCTGCAACGGGTACCCGCCGAACGCCGCCAGACATTGATCGCGCGCCAGAGCGCCGGCAAGGGCGAGCTCGAGTGGAATATCGTGCTGCAAGGCGCCGATGAGACCGTTTTCTTTGATCTCTGAAGAACATGGCGTTCATCGACATCGCGGGTGCACCGTTCCACTACCGGATCGACGGCAAGACCGGAGCACCGGCACTGCTATTGTCCAATTCGCTGGGGACCGATCTGTCGATGTGGGAACCGCAGATGCCCGAGTTGATGCGCTCATTCCGGGTCATCCGTTACGACGCCCGCGGCCACGGACGCTCGGCCGTGACACCGGGGCCTTACACCATCGAACAGCTCTCGCGCGATGTGCTGGGGCTCCTTGATTGCATCGGCATCGAGCGCGCCCATTTCTGCGGGCTATCGATGGGTGGCATGACCGGAATGTGGCTGGCTACCCACGCCGGCTATCGCATCGATCGTCTGGTACTTGCCAACACCGCGGCGCGCATCCCCCCCGCCGAGCTGTGGAATGCGCGCATCGAGAAGGTGAACCGCGGCGGCATGGGCGTCATTGCCCAGGCGATACTCGAGCGGTGGTTCACGCCGGCCTTCCTCGAAAGCCGCCCTCCGGAGGTCGCCACGACCCGTGCCATGCTGGAGCACATACCGGCTGCAGGTTACGTCGCCGCCTGTGCGGCCGTGCGCGACATGGATCAGCGCAACGCGATCGCGAGCATTGCCTGCCCGACGCTTGTCATCACCGGGACGCTCGATGCCGCCACGCCTCCGGCCGACGGCCGCTTCATCGCCGATCGGATCGCCGGCGCCCGCTACGTCGAGCTGCCGGCCGGGCATCTATCGAACCTGGAGGCCGCGCCGCAATTCAGTGCCGCCGTCCTCGACTTCCTGCAGCCGTGAAGGACGCCACCATGGACGAACGCGAACGCTATGCCAAGGGACTCGAGGTCCGGCGCGCAGTGCTGGGCGATGAACATGTCGATCGCTCGGTGCAGAACCTCAATGCCTTCAACGGGGAATTCCAGGACCTCATCACCCGCTACGCGTGGGGCACCATCTGGACCCGGCCGGGCCTTTCGCGCCACACCCGGAGCTTGCTGACACTCGTGATGCTGATCGCGCTCAATCGCGGCGACGAATTCAAGTTGCACGTGCGCGCCGCCGCCAACAATGGCGTTACGCCCGACGAGATCAAGGAGTCGATCCTGCAAGCCGCCATTTATTGCGGCGTGCCGGCGGCCAATACCGCCTTCCACCTGGCGCAGGAGGTGTTGCGCGAAACCGGGGCCATTGCGACTGACCCGTCCCCTCCCGCTTGAGGCCAGCCCCCGCGAGGCCGGGCCGTCGACACGACGACATGTCCTTAACAGGCTGTTGAGAAACTACTGCGGCGGTCGTCTGCCGCGTTGCCCGGTGCTCGGAATCCTCATGTAC
>JBDUCE010000313.1:0-4003 GCA_040003635.1 Betaproteobacteria bacterium | reverse complement strand
AAGCGTTCACCGCGCTCGGCGAGGTGACCGACGGCTATCTATACCGTGTCGAGCAGGAAGATGGCTCATCGGCCTTCCGCGTGGCCGTCGATTATCGGCCGAGCACCCCTGCAGCGATCAAGCCGCTCCTCGAACGCCTCACGTTCATTCACAGCAAGCAGCACTGGGGAGCGTGCTTTCGGTTCGGCGCGTTGCGCATTCCCGTTGGCGATTTCGCGCTGATCGCTGCGGCGATGGGCTGCTCCGATGATGCGCAGAATGATTCGCGTACGCCCGGCGAAGCGCAGGAGGATGCGGCGTGAAGATGGCGTCCACAGGAGCGGCAGGGCCCCCCGTTCGTCGACCGTTCTGCGGGGTTCATCCAACGCACACGGGGAAGTTCGAATGAGCACCGGGTGGGGAGGGCCACGACCATCTCGACCGGCGGCCTCCGGTGCGCTATGTTGGCTGCATGGACGAAACCCGCGTGTCAGGTTCCCCAGGCCCGGCCGGATCAGGCCCGCAGGCTGCGCGGGCGTTTCCCACCGTGCGTTGGCAGTGGTGCGCCTTCGGTTCGCTGCAGCCTGCGGAGCTCTACGCAGCACTTGCGCTTCGCGCCGCCGTCTTTGTCGTCGAGCAAGGGTGCGCGTTCCTGGATCTCGATGGACATGATGCCAACGCGCATCATCTCCTCGGCTGGCGAGCGGCCCCGGCGGGAGAAGCTGAAGTGCTCGTTGCTTACCTGCGTGTCTTGCCACCGGGACAAAAGTATGCCGAGCCGTCCATCGGCCGAGTCGTCACCCACCCCGGACATCGAGGCATTGGCTTCGGCTGGGCGGTGATGGAGGAAGGGGTGGCGCGCGCTCGTGCCGCGTTTCCCGGCTTCGCCATTCGCATCGGTGCGCAGCAACATCTGCACCGTTTCTATGAACGGTTCGGGTTCGCGCAGGCATCAGCGCCCTACGACGAAGACGGCATTGCACACATCGAGATGCTGCTGCCCGTACCTGCCAGCGGACCGATGCCGGGATGACGTAGGCGTCTGATTGCGGTGACAGGCAGGGTCGCACACGAATTTCACCCACGACCGCCGCTCACCAGCAGCGCGGCGCCGTCTCTGCACTGCTTGCTCATCCGTCCTGCCCCCGCAGGAAGGGCGCATTGCGCTATCATGCGCGCCACTCCTGTCCCGCGCCTCACTACCGCGCTCATGAAACAGACCTTCCTCGATTTCGAGCAGCCGATTGCCGAGTTGCAGGCAAAGATCGACGAGCTGCGCTATGTGCATGAGGACTCCGCGGTCGACATTTCGGATGAGATCAACCGGCTGCAGAAAAAGAGCCAGCAGCTCACCCGCGACATCTACAGCAAGCTGACCTCGTGGCAGATCGCGCAGGTCGCGCGCCATCCGCAGCGACCCTATACCCTCGATTACGTTAGCGGCCTGTTCGCCGATTTCCGCGAGCTGCATGGGGACAGGGGCTTCGCCGACGATCCCGCCATTGTCGGCGGACTCGCGCGCTTCAACGGCCAGGCCTGCATGGTGCTCGGGCACCAGAAGGGCCGCGACACCAAGGAAAAGATCCGCCGCAACTTCGGCATGCCGCGGCCGGAGGGTTACCGCAAGGCGTTGCGGCTCATGAAACTGGCGGAGAAGTTCGGGCTGCCGCTTTTCACCTTCATCGATACGCCAGGCGCCTATCCAGGCATCGGCGCCGAAGAGCGCGGGCAGTCGGAGGCGATCGGGCGCAACCTGTACGAGATGGCCGGCCTGCGGACACCGATCATCGCCACGGTGATCGGCGAGGGTGGGTCGGGCGGCGCACTGGCCATCGCCATCGGCGACCTGATGCTGATGCTGCAGTACGCGACGTTCTCCGTCATTTCGCCCGAGGGGTGTGCATCCATCCTGTGGAAATCGGCTGAACAGGCGCCCGAAGCCGCCGAAATTCTCGGCATCACCGCCGCACGATTGAAGCAGCTGGGGTTGATCGACAAGGTGATCAACGAGCCTTTGGGCGGCGCGCACCGTGACCACGCCGCCATGATGGTCTCGCTCAAGAAATCGCTCACCGAAGCGCTGCGGCAGATGCAGGACCAGCCCCTCGACGTACTGCTCGAGGCGCGCGAGGACAAGATCCTCGGCTACGGCAAATTCAAGGAACTCCCGACCGGCTAGACCCGGTGCGTGGACGCAACACCATGGCGCTCGCGAGCGGCACGCCGACGGAATCGATCGATCGAGCCGTGCGGTGTGCGCTGGCGGGCTTGACCGCGACGGCGGTGGCGGCGCCGGCAAGGCCCGCACCCTCTTCATCGGCGCCGGTGATCGCCGTCGCGCTTTCCGGCGGCCGCGATTCGATGGTGCTAATGGACGCACTGGCGCGGTTGCGAGGCATACTCCCGTTCACGCTGTCGGCGGTGCATGTGCATCACGGACTCTCGCCCAACGCCGACCAATGGGCGGAATTTTGCGCCGGCGAATGCGAGCAGCGGGCAATTGCGCTGGCGATCGAGCGCGTGACGATCTCGCGACGCGGCGGCATGAGCCGGGAAGCAGTCGCGCGCGAGGCGCGCTATCGCGTGTTGCTGCGGGTGCGCGCCGATGCGGTGGCGCTCGCGCATCACGCCGACGATCAGGCCGAAACGGTGCTGCTGCAGTTGTTGCGTGGTGCGGGTCCACACGGCCTCGCTGCGATGCCGGTCCGTCAACGAAACGACCGCCCGCCGCTGCTGCTGCGCCCCTTCCTTCATCTGTCCGCCGCGGCCATCGCGGCCTGCGCGAGTGCCCGCGCCCTTCGCTATGTCGAGGACGAATCGAACGCCGACACCGCGATCAAGCGCAATGCGTTGCGGCACGGAATCGTGCCGGCGTTGCGCGCGAGCTTTCCGGGTTATCCCGCGACGCTGGTGCGTGCCGCGCGTCACCAGGCAGAAGCCGCCGAATTGCTGGACGCATTGGCGCGCCTCGATGCCGACGCTATCGCGAGCGATGACGCGATGTTCGGACTCGCGCTCGATCGCGTTGCCTTTGCGGCACTGGCCGCAGCGCATGGCGCCCGCGCCCGCAATCTGATGCGCTGGTTCCTGCGCCAACACGACCTCGCGCCGCCCCCCTCCGCCCGCTTGGACGCCATCATGGCGCAATGCCTGCACGCCCGCCGTGATTCCCGAGTGGCGATCCGCCATGACGGCGCCGAAATGGGCATGCACCGCGGGTGGGTCGTCGTGCATGCGTCGGCGGTAGTGGAGGCCTTCGCCGTGCGCTGGAAGGGTGAGCCCGCGCTCGCACTGCCTGGCGGCACGCTGCTCTTCGGCGGGACCCAGGGCCAAGGTCTCGCGCTGGACCGCGTCACCGCAATGCCCGTCTGGTTGCGATCGCGAGGTGGCGGAGAGCACTTGCAACTGGCGACCAACCGGCCGCGGCAATCCATCGCCAGCTTGCTGCAGACCAAAGGCGTTCCCTGGTGGGAGCGCAGTCGCTGGCCCCTCCTGTGGTGTGGGGGCGAGGTGGCGGCAGTGCCTGAAGTCGGCGTGGACATCGGATTTCAGGCGGGTCCCGGCGCCTCCGGATATCTACTGCGCTGGGTTCCGGCGGTGCCTCGCCGGCCCGAGCCCGCGGTCCCGTCCGCACTGGATTGAGTCGCTCGATCTTCAACGGACGCACCTCCGCGATTGACAGCGACCGCGCATGGCGGGCTTAATCACTCCCTTCGTGCTTGGCAGACCGAGCCGTTCGTCATTCGGAGGAGTTCCCATGAAGTTGAAGCTCGCCCTTGTCGCCGCAGCGTCGATGCTGCTCGCGGCGACCGGTTTGGCCTACGCCCAACAACCGATCGTCATCAAATTCAGCCACGTGGTTGCCGTCAACACGCCAAAAGGCCAGGGCGCGGATTACTTCAAGAAACTGGCCGAGGAGCGCACCAAGGGCCGGGTCAAGGTCGAGATATACCCCAACAGCCAGCTCTACAAGGACGGCGAGGAGATGGAGGCGCTGCAGCTGGGCTCGGTGCAGATGCTCGCG
>JBDUCE010000312.1:0-4026 GCA_040003635.1 Betaproteobacteria bacterium | reverse complement strand
GATCCGCAGGCGCACCTGTCGCATGTCTTCGGTGCCCGTCCCCGCCGCGCCGATGATTCGGTGTACGCTTTTTTCGCGCGCGGTGCGCCGCTGGCCGACGTGGCCCAGATCACCCGCAGCGGCGTGGTGCTATGCCCCGCGCACCTCGATCTGGCCAAGCTCGATGCAACGCTTGGCAAGGGGATGGGCGAGGTCACGCGGCTGCGGCAGGCGCTGCAACAGCCGGGGACGACAACCGGTCCGGTGGTGATCGATTGCAATCCGCTGCTCACCGTGCTTTCGCTCAATGCCGTATTCGCCTGCGATGTGCTGGTCATCCCGGTGTCCTCCGATTATCTGGCGCTGCGTGGCGCATTGGAGCTCGAGCGCGCGTTGAAGGCGATGGAGCCGGTGTTCAGGCGGCGCCTCCCGCGACGATATCTGCTGACGCGCTACGACGCCCGCAAGACCATGAGTGCCGAGGTCGTCGAGGGGATGGCGAAGGCGCTGCAGGCGGATGAGATATGCACCACCCGCATCCGCGAAAACGTGCATCTGGCGGAGAGCCCGGCGTTCGGGCTCGATATCTTTCGCCACGCCCCGGACGGCCGGGGTGCCGCGGATTACAACGCGTTGCTCGATGAGCTCTCGGGCGCGGGTTTTGTGGCGTAAACACACGCAGGGATGTTGACGCGTGACTCCACCCGATGATGCTGTGCTCGCCGCGGACACCGACACGTACGCCGCTATCGAAACCAGCGTGAACCGCATGGGCCTCGCGAGCGCCGACTCACCGATGGTCCTGACGCCGCTGACGGGAGGCGTGTCTTCCGATATCTACCTGGTCCACAGCGGCGCCGCCAACTTTTGCGTCAAGCGGGCGCTGCCGCAACTCAAGGTCGCGGCCGAATGGCGCGCACCGGTCGAGCGCAATCGGTGGGAGGTCGAGTGGATGCGCGTGGCGTCCACCATAGCGCCCGGCGCGGTGCCGGCCATCCTTGGCGAGGACCGTGTCGGCGGGGCCTTCGCCATGGCGTATCTGCCGCCCGAAGAGTATCCGGTCTGGAAGACGCTCCTCATGACCGGACACATCGACGCCGGCGTCGGCGCGGCGGTGGGCGATCTGCTCGGACGCATTCACGCGGCCACCGCAGACCAGGCCGACATGGCCCGCCGGTTTCCGACGGACGATATTTTCTACGCCATTCGACTCGAGCCCTACCTCGTCGCCACCGGTCGTGCGCAATCCGACGTTGCCGCGCGCATGACGGCCCTGGTCGCCACGACCCAGGCCAACAAGCGGGTGCTGGTGCATGGCGACTTCAGTCCCAAGAACATCCTGATCGGCGCGGACGGACCGGTCATTCTCGATGCCGAATGTGCCTGGTACGGCGACCCGGCGTTCGACGTTGCCTTCGTCCTCAATCATCTCTTGCTCAAAGGTGCGTGGGCACCGGCATCGCGCCCTCATTATCTGGAGGTATTCCTGGCGCTGGCCGATGCCTATGTCGCGCACGTGCGCTGGGAAAGCCCGGAAGCGCTCGAGGCGCGTTGCGCAGCGTTGCTGCCCGCACTCATGCTCGCCCGCGTGGACGGTAAATCGCCGGCGGAATATCTCACCTTTAACACCGCCAAGGACGAGATACGGCGTTTCGCCCGGCAATGGCTGCTTCGACCCGGCATCAAGCTCCGCCCGCTGGTGCAGGCGTGGGCGCAAGGCGCATCCCGTGAGTGACAGTCGTATCACGGGGGTGCGCGGGGGCAGCGTTTGGGGCCAAGGCGCACCTCGTGAGTGAGCGGCGCATCGTAAGTGTGCTCGGGCGCCGAGTGTGGGACTCTCGCGGGCGGCCCACCGTTGAGGCCGAAGTGCGCCTGGCGGGCGGTGCCTGCGGGCGCGCGATTGCGCCGGCCGGTGCGTCCCGCGGATCGCGCGAGGCCGTCGATCTGCGCGATGGCGGTCCGGCCTTCGCCGGCCTCGACGTGCAGCACGCGGTGAGCAACGTCAATGGAGTGATTGCGCAAACGATCACGGGCCTCGATGCCCGGGAGCAGGCCACGGTCGATGCCGCCCTCATCGCAGCGGATGGCACGCCGCAGAAATCGCGCCTTGGTGGCAACGCGATCGTCGCCGTGTCGCTGGCCGTGGCCCAGGCTTCGGCGCGCGCCGAAGCGGTGCCGCTGTGTCGCTATCTCGCGGGCGACGCTCCGGTTTCGCTCCCGCTTCCGGAAATCCAGATCTTCGGCGGCGGCGCCCACGCGGGACGGCGCGTCGATGTTCAGGATTTCATGGTGATGCCCGTCGGTGCCACGACCTTTGCGCAAGCGCTCGCAATGACGGCCGAGGTCTATCGCGCGGCGGGCACCTTGCTGCAAGCGCGCGGACGCCTGGCCGGGGTGGCCGACGAAGGCGGGTGGTGGCCCGCGTTCGACAACAACGAAGAAGCGCTTTCGACCCTCGTCGAGGCCATCGAGCAGGCGGGTTACCAACCGGGAGAAGAGATCGCCCTGTCGCTCGACATCGCGGCGTCGGAATTCGGCGAGGCCGGCCGTTACCGGCTGGCACTCGACGCGCGTGATCTCGATGCCGATGCCCTGTCGGAGATGCTGCTCGGCTGGATGGCCCGATACCCCATCGCCTCGATCGAGGATCCGTTTGGCGAGGATGATCCCGAGGCGTGGCGGGCGTTCATGCGCGCGGCCGGCGATCGTATCCAGGTGATCGGGGACGACTATCTCACCACCAGCGCGAGCCGCGTGGAACAGGCCGCCATCGATCACGCCTGCAACGCGGTCCTGATCAAGCCCAACCAGGCGGGCACTGTCACCGAAACGCTTGCCGCGTTACGCGCAGGGCAGCGCGCGGGCTTCGGCACCATCGTGTCGGCACGCTCGGGCGAAAGCGAGGACACCTCCATCGTGCATCTGGCGGTGGGATGGAATGCCGGGCAGCTCAAGGTCGGCGCATTCGCCCGCTCGGAACGCATGGCGAAGTGGAACGAGGGGCTGCGGATCGAAGAGGCGCTCGGTGGGAACGCGCGCTACGCCGGCCGCGACGCCCTGGTGCAAGGGCGCGCAAAACAGCGGCCTCCGCAATGATTGCGGGGTCTGCCCGGTGGCGGGGTTGCCTTCGCGTACGCCCTTGGCGCTGTCCGACCTCGCTCAAGCTCCGTCAAGCAGGAATTGCACGAACTCGACAAAGCCCGCGCCGCTCTCGCGCCCGGTCACATAGGCCGGCATCGCCGGCATGCGATCGGCAAACGTCCGCACATTGGCTACACCCACCGCCAGCGGAAAAAAGGCGAACATGGGCGCATCGTTGGGCGAGTCGCCGATAAACACGAAACGCTCGCGCTCCGCATCGAGATCGATGCCGAAATCCTCATCGAGCAACGTCTTCGCCATCGCGAGCTTGTCGTAACGGCCGAACCAGCCGTTGACATGGATGGAGCTCACCTTGGCGGTCATGCCTTCGGCTTCCATCAGCGACACGACGCGCTCGACGGCATCCCTCGGCAGCGGCGCCACGTCCTCGCAAAAATCGATGGCAATATCGCTCTCGCGGTAGAGCTGATCGGAAGCGAATGCGGTGCCCGGTACCATCCGCAGGATTCGTTGCCCGACATCATGGAGCCGGGCCCGCTGCGCGACGCGCTGCGCATCGTCGACGGCGAAGCGGCGCACGAGCTTCTTTGTGCGCGCATCGAAGCGCATCGCCAGCGCGCCATTCTCGCCGATCACCGCATCCACCGGCCACATGCGGGCGATGTGGTCGCACCATCCGGCGGGGCGTCCGGTAACGGGAATCACCAGCAGTCCCGCGGCGCGCAAGCGCTCGAGCGCGACGTACGCCTCGGCGGTCAGCTTGCCGTGAGTGGTGAGGGTGTCGTCGATGTCGGTGAACACGCCGCGCACCGCCCGCCGCTGCGCCGCAGGCATGGTGGTGAGCGGCGCCGGCGAATCGCTCATTGGTATGCCCCCTTGGCGCTGCGCGCCTTCCCCCTGAGGGGGAGCGAGCCCTCCTTCGGGCGGCCGGGCGGAGGGCTCATT
>JBDUCE010000311.1:0-4030 GCA_040003635.1 Betaproteobacteria bacterium | reverse complement strand
ACTCATCGTGTTGCCGGAATACTTCGGCATCTTCGGCGAGCGCGCCACCGACAAGGTCGCAGCGCGCGAGCGCGACGGCGACGGACCCCAACAATCGTTTCTGGCCGAAGAGGCGCGCCGGCACCGGGTATGGCTGGTGGGGGGCACCGTGCCGCTGGCCTGCGAGGATCCGGCTCGCGTGCGCAGCGCATGTCTCGTGTACGGTCCCGACGGCGAACGGGTGGCGCGCTACGACAAGATCCATCTGTTCTCATTCGCGCGCGGGGAGGAACGCTACGACGAGGGTCGCACCATCGAACCCGGCACTGCGCCCACGACGTTCGATACACCCGGTGGCCGGGTGGGCTTGTCCGTTTGCTACGACGTGCGGTTCCCGGAGCTGTATCGACGAATGGGCGAGCTCGCCCTCATCCTCGTGCCGTCGGCGTTCACCGCCACCACCGGCGCCGCGCACTGGCAGCTGCTGTTGCGCGCCCGCGCGGTGGAAAACCAGTGCTACGTGCTGGCCGCGGCACAGGGCGGGCTGCATCCCAACCGGCGGCGCACCTATGGCCACTCGATGCTGATCGACCCGTGGGGAGAGATCGTGGTCGAGCTCGAGGAGGGGCCCGGCGTGGTGGTGGGCGACGTCGAGAGGGCCCGACTCGGGCATGTGCGCAGCGAGCTGCCGGCGCTCGCGCATCGCGTTTTTCGCTGACCCTAGGGCCTGTTCACACCACCCACTCCCTTCGGGTTGCGGCGAAAAAGGCCATGCGCTGCGTTGCAAAGCCTCGCCGGGCGACCGGCCCGGCTTCATTTTGCGCCTTGCGCATGACCTTTTTCGCTTCAGCAACGCACGCACGTGTGTAGTGTGAACAGGCCCTAGCTTCCGCGCAACAGGATGAGCACTGCACCGCCGCCGCCGGCATGGCGCGGCGCCTCGCTGTACGCAAGCACATCGTCCCAGTGCGAAAGCCACTTGCGGACCTTGCCCTTCAAGACCGGTTCGCGATTGGGTGACGTGAGGCCTTTGCCGTGCACCACGCGCACGCAACGATATCCGCGCTGCCTCGCGTTGTAGAGAAAATCGGCGAGGAGATCGCGCGCTTCATCGGACGTATAGCCGTGCAGATCGAGCTCCCCTTGGAGCGTCCAATGACCTCGCCGGAGCTTGCCCAGCACGTCGGTGCCGAGACCCGGCCGCACGAACGTCTGTCCGGCCTCCAGCTCCTGTCCGATCTCCCACGTGGCGGGCGCCGGATCGTTGCCGAACTTGGAAGCGAGCAGCACTTCGCGTTCGTCCGCGATACGCTGGCTCGGAACGGGCGCCGGACGCGGCCGCTCGATGCGGGCGCGTGTTGACGGCGGCAAACGGCGAACGTCGGCGAACGCCTGCTTCAAATCGATGTCGCCGTCGGCGTGCTTGGTGCCGGCAATCGTCCGTTTGGGAAGAGGCGAGCGGGAAGGGGCGGGTGCACTCTTGGTTGCCGGGCGCGGCGGCGTACCGCCCGCGTTGGCGACGCCCGATGGTGATGCAGATGATCCAGCGGAAGGAGATGGCGCCGCTGCACGCGTCAGGATGGATCTTGCGCGCGCCGCGTCGAGCAACCGCCGCAGATCATCGAGCTTGGCCACGGCATCCTTCCTGCGGCGCGGCGCCGTCAGAGTCCCTCGAGGTAGGCCTCGGCGTCGAGCGCCGCCATGCAGCCGGTGCCGGCCGAGGTAACGGCTTGTCGATACACATGATCGGCCACGTCCCCGGCGGCAAATACCCCGGGAATGCTCGTTGCCGTGGCGCCGCCTTCGGTGCCGCTTTTCACCTTGATGTAGCCGCCTGCCATTTCGACCTGGCCCTCGAACAGCGCCGTGTTCGGCGTGTGGCCGATGGCGATGAACACGCCATTGACCGCGAGGTCGTGCGTCGTGCCTGCCACGACGTCGCGCAATCGCGCGCCGGTCACGCCGGTCGCATCGCCCAGCACTTCATCCAGGGTGTGATGCCACAGCACGCGCACGTTGCCGTTGCCTGCGGTCTTGGCGAGCAGGCGATCGACCAGGATCGCTTCGGCGCGGAAGCGGTCGCGGCGATGCACGATCGCCACCGTGCGAGCGATGTTGGACAGATAAAGCGCTTCCTCGACCGCGGTATTGCCACCGCCGATCACCACCACATCCTGACCCTTGTAGAAAAACCCGTCGCAGGTGGCGCACGCCGACACACCCTTGCCCATGAACGCTTCTTCGGAAGGGAGCCCGAGATAGCGCGCCGATGCGCCGGTGGCGATGATCAGCGCGTCGCAGGTGTACTCGCCGTTGTCGCCGATCATGCGCAGCGGCCGCTCGGTCAGGTGCACGGTGTGGATGTGATCGAAGATGATCTCGGTGTCGAAGCGTTCAGCGTGCTGCTGAAAGCGTTGCATCAGATCGGGACCCTGGACCCCGGCAAAATCGGCGGGCCAGTTGTCCACGTCGGTCGTGGTCATGAGCTGGCCGCCTTGCGCCAGACCGGTGATCAGCACCGGCTTCAGGTTGGCGCGCGCGGCGTATACTGCCGCCGAATAACCGGCCGGGCCGGAGCCCAGGATCAATAGACGGGCGTGCTTTGCGGACATGCGTTTCCCGGAATAAAAAGACCTCGGATTCTAACTGATATGGGGTCGGCGCCCGGCCAAACCAGCCGGCTGGTTGAGGCGCGGCGGGGCTGCGCGTCAGGGCCCGCCGCGTGTATAATCCGCCGCATGAAGAGGTGGCGGCAAACCTGTGTTTTTCAAGCGTAAAGAATCGAACGGAAGACGGCGCTTGCCCCTCGCGGGACGGGCCGCTTCCGATCCCACCCTGTCGCCGCGCTTTGCGCGCCTGGTGCGTGAATCGTGGTGGTTGCTGGTGGTGGCAGGGTTCGCCTGGCTTGCCCTCGTTCTGGCCACCTACGCGCGCACGGATCCGGGCTGGTCGTTCTCCGGCAGCGGCGGCGCGATTGCCAATCGTGGCGGCATCGCCGGCGCGTGGCTGGCCGATCTTCTGCTCTATCTCTTTGGCATTTCGGCATGGTGGTGGGTGGCGGCCGGACTGGTGCTCGTCGTCGCCGGCTATCGGCGCATCCGACACCCGGAGCTCGCGGTCGAGCACCCACTCGGCCTGGGCGTGCTCGGCTTTGGACTCGTGCTGCTGACGAGCGCGGCACTGGAGGCGCTGCGTCTGTATCAGTTGCCGGCGACACTTCCGCTGGCCGCAGGCGGGGCATTCGGCGGATGTGTCGGCGGCCAGCTCGCCCGCCTGCTCGGATTCAACGGCGCAACGCTACTGTTGCTGGTGCTGTTCGCGATCGGCTGGTCGCTCTTCTCGGGCATGTCATGGTTGAAGCTGATGGAACGCCTCGGGGCGCTGCTCGAGTCCGCTGTTACCAGGCTCAGGCGACGCATGGAGGAGCGCGCCGACCGCAAAGCCGGTGAGCAGGCGGCGGCGGAGCGCGAAGCGATCGTGGAGCAGGTCAAGCAGGAGATGCCCGAGCACGAGCCGATCATCGTCTTTGCGCCCGTCCGCGAAGTCGAGAAATCCGAGCGCGTGGTGAAGGAAAAGCAGCGGCCGCTCTTCCACGAATTACCCGATTCGGTGTTGCCGCCCCTGGCCCTCCTGGAAGAGGCGCCGCCGAGCACCGAGTCGGTCAGTGCGGAAACGCTCGAATACACATCACGCCTCATCGAACGCAAGCTCGCCGATTTCGGGGTCGCGGTAAAGGTGCTGGCCGCCTATCCCGGACCGGTCATCACCCGCTATGAGATCGAGCCGGCGGTGGGCGTCAAAGGGGCGCAGATCGTCGGTCTGATGAAGGATCTGGCGCGCGCGCTGTCCGTTGTTTCCATCCGGGTGGTGGAGACCATTCCCGGCAAGGCGTGCATGGGCCTCGAGCTGCCCAACCCGAAGCGCCAGATCGTGAAGCTGGTCGAAATTCTTTCGTCCACGGCTTACAACGATTCACCCAGCGCGCTCGCGTTGGCCCTGGGCAAGGACATCGCCGGCAAGCCGGTGATCGCCGATCTCGCGCGCATGCCGC
>JBDUCE010000310.1:0-4041 GCA_040003635.1 Betaproteobacteria bacterium | reverse complement strand
AATCTTCCTGGCCCTTGATCAGCTTGGCCATGTACGGCGAATTGCAGGTTTCGTCCGCCATTGCCGCGTGCGTCCAGGCGGCACACGCGAGCGCGGCACACGCCGAAGCCAGAATCCCGTTGCGAAGCTTGCTGGAAATAATCATCACGGCCTCCTCATGGTTGGGCATTGATCCGCGAGAGCGGTGGAAGTGCGCGCTACGATGGTCCACGCGACTTCGGCGCATCCATTATATTCGCGGCTTGCCGGGTGGATCGAGCAGTATCGCCACCGCGACTTTTCGGCCCTCCGCGGCGAGAATGTTGAAGGTCCTGCACGCCGCTGGCGTGTCCATCACGTCGAGACCGATGCGGGCCTCGGCCAGCACACGCGACAGGCGCGGCGAGGGGAAACGCTGCCGGACGCCGGTGCCGAGAAGGACGATCTCGGGCCGCAGCGCGGCCACCGCGGTGAGCTGGTCGTCGGTCAGCGCGTCGAATCCGCCGGGGCACCAGCCGGTGACAATCTGCGACGGGGTCACCACGACATTCTCCCGGTAGACGACGACGCCAAGGCGCACGTAGTCGTCGCCATAACCTGTGAAGACGTTGCCGTCGGCGGCGTTGAGATGAAATTTCATGCGTCGCTAAAGCGGTCTTGATCCCGATTTGTGCATTGCGGTAAGTCCATTACTCCGCTACGATTATAGCTTCCGCCGCTTCTACGTCGCTCGGACGGCTCCGGGCGCAAACGCTAAGAAGACCCGCATGGCTTCCCCCGATCCAGTGCAGTTCCCGCGCATCGAGCGCCTCCCGCCGTACGTCTTCAATATCACCGCCGAGCTCAAGATGGCGGCCCGCCGCCGCGGCGAGGACATCATCGATTTCGGCATGGGCAACCCGGACGGTCCGACGCCCGCGCACATCGTCGCCAAGCTGGTCGAGACCGTGCAGCGCGCCGACACGCACGGCTATTCGGTGTCGCGCGGGATACCGCGCCTGCGCCGGGCGATCTGCCAGTGGTACAAGCGGCGCTACGACGTCGACTTCGATCCGGACACCGAGGCCATCGTCACCATCGGCTCCAAGGAGGGGATCGCGCACCTGACGCTGGCGACGCTCGGCCGCGGCGACACCGTGCTGGTGCCTAACCCCAGCTATCCGATCCACATCTATGGCCCGGTGATCGCCGGCGCCGACATCCGGCAGGTGCCGCTGACGCCGAGCGTCGACTTCTTTGCCGAGCTCGAGCACACCATCAAGATGAGCTTCCCCAAGCCGAAGATGCTCATCATCAACTTCCCGGCCAACCCGACCGCGCAATGCGTCGAGCTGCCGTTTTTCGAGAAGATCATTGCGCTGGCGAAGGAGCACGGCATCTACGTGGTGCACGATCTTGCCTATGCCGACATCTGCTTCGACGGCTGGAAGGCGCCGTCGATCATGCAGGTGCCGGGCGCACGCGAGGTCGCGGTCGAATTCTTTACCATGTCCAAGAGCTACAACATGGCCGGCTGGCGCATCGGGTTCATGGTCGGCAACAAGGACCTGGTCAACGCGCTGGCGCGCATCAAGGGTTATCACGATTACGGAACGTTCACGCCGATCCAGGTGGCGGCAATCGCCGCGCTCGAGGGCCCGCAGGATTGCGTCGTCCAGGTGGCGATGACGTATCAGAAGCGCCGTGATGTGCTGGTCAAGGGCCTGCATGAGGCAGGATGGCTGGTGGATATCCCCAAGGCATCGATGTACGTTTGGGCCAAGATTCCCGATGCGTACAAGGCGATGGGGTCGCTCGAGTTCACCAAGAAGCTGATCGCGCAGGCAAAGGTATCGGTGTCTCCGGGCATCGGCTTCGGCGAATTCGGCGACGAGCACGTGCGCTTCGCGCTGATCGAGAACGAAAGCAGGACTCGCCAGGCGATTCGGGGCATCAAGCAGATGTTCCGGGACGACGCAGCGACGTAGGGGTCAGGCAATGGCGCAAACCTCGATGAAACCGCTGCAGGTGGGCCTGCTCGGCATGGGCACGGTCGGATGCGGCACCTGGACCGTGCTGCGGCGAAACGCGGAGGAAATCGCGCGCCGTGCCGGCAGGCCGATCCGCATCAGCTGGATCGCCACCCGCACGCTCGCGCGCGCAACCAAGGCGATCCGTGATCGGACCGGCGACGAGGCGGACGTTCAGCTCACCACTGACGCGAACGCAGTGATCGATCATCCCGACGTCGACATCGTAGTTGAGCTGATCGGCGGCATCGAGCCCGCGAAATCCTATGTGTTGCGGGCGATCGGCAACGGCAAGCACGTCGTGACGGCCAACAAGGCGCTGCTCGCGGCGCACGGCAACGAGATCTTCGCGGCGGCGCAAAAAGCCGGCGTGATGGTTGCGTTCGAGGCCGCGGTCGCCGGCGGGATCCCGATCATCAAGGCGCTGCGCGAAGGGTTGACTGCCAATCGCATCGAATGGATTGCCGGCATCATCAACGGCACCAGCAACTTCATCCTCTCGGAAATGCGCGCGACCGGCGCGCCGTTCGCGACCGTGCTGGCCGAAGCGCAGAAGCGTGGCTACGCCGAAGCCGATCCCACCTTCGATGTCGAGGGCACCGACGCTGCGCACAAGCTCGCGATCATGTCGGCGATCGCCTTCGGGGTGCCGATGCAGCTGGACAAGGTCTACACCGAGGGCATTACGCGGCTTACCCGCGAGGACATCCGCTATGCGGAAGAGCTCGGCTATCGCATCAAGCTCCTCGGCATCACGCGCCGCGCGGCCGCCGTCGGCGTTGCCGGCGGCGAGGGCATCGAGCTGCGGGTCCATCCCACGCTGGTGCCGGCAAAGCGCCTGATCGCCAATGTCGAAGGCGCGATGAACGCGGTGCTGGTCAAGGGCGACGCCGTCGGCGCAACACTCTATTACGGACAGGGCGCGGGCTCGGAGCCCACCGCGAGCGCGGTCATCGCCGACCTGGTCGATGTCACCCGCATGCACACCGCGGACCCCGAGCATCGCGTTCCGCATCTGGCCTTCCAGCCCGATCAGCTCTCCAACATTCCGTTCCTGCCGATGGGCGACGTCAGGACGAGCTACTACCTGCGCATGCGGGTGTTCGACCGTCCCGGTGTGCTGGCCGACATCACCCGCATCCTTGCCGATCGTGAAATTTCGATCGAGGCGATGATCCAGAAGGAGCCTCCCGAAGGCGAGGATCACACCGACATCATCCTGCTGACGCACATCTCGATCGAGCGCCAGGTGGTCGACGCCATCGAGAAGATTGAATCGCTGCCCACCGTCAACGGCAAGGTGGTGCGTATCCGCATGGAGGAGCTGAATTGATATCGGAGGCGGCGCTCTTCGCTACAACATTCATGGCGTCGTCCCCGCGAACGCGGGCACCCATTGTCGTTCGTGAACAAGTCGCTGGGTTCCCGCTTCCGCGGTAATGACGATCGGCGGGACCGTATTGTGAGAATGAGATTGCAATTCCGCTAATGCGTTACGTCAGCACTCGCAGCCCCGGCTTCGGCGCGCTTCCTCCGCAGCCCTTTTCGTCGATCCTGCTCGAGGGTCTCGCACCGGATGGCGGCCTCGCCGTTCCGGAAAGCTATCCCCGATTCAGCCGCAACGAGCTGGCCGCGCTGCGGCCGCTCGACTATCGCCAGCTCGCGTTCGCGGTGCTCTCGTGCTACATCGACGACTTACCGCCAGCGGACCTGCGCGCAATCATCGATCGCACCTACACCGCCGCCATCTTTGGAACCGACGAGATCGTTCCGCTCTTTGCCCTGGCGCCGGATTTGTATCTGTTGCGGGTGTCGAACGGTCCGACGCTGGCGTTCAAGGACATAGCGATGCAGCTTCTCGCCAACCTGTTCGAGTACGTGCTCGACCAACGGAACGCGACGCTCAACATCCTTGGCGCGACCTCGGGGGATACCGGATCGTCGGCAGAGCTCGCCATGCGGGGAAAGCGCGGCTTGTCGGTGTTCATGCTCTCGCCGAAGGGCAAGATGAGCCCGTTCCAGACCGCGCAGATGTATTCGCTGACCGACGCCA
>JBDUCE010000309.1:0-4049 GCA_040003635.1 Betaproteobacteria bacterium | reverse complement strand
ATCCCAGGAAACCGAAGAGGAGGTTGACGCGCATGGCGGGTAGGCTCATCCCGCTCCGGCCGCGCGGCGGCGCGGCGCCGGCGTGCCGCGTTCCTCGGCCGTGAACGGATGACCCGAAAAATTCATGCCTTCCACGAAGATGTCCTGGAACTCCGGCCGCGCAGCGAGGGCGACATGCTCGATGCCCCGCGCCAGCTCGAATGCGCGCAACCGCTCGGCCTCCGATAACAGCGCCATCTGCGCGCCGATAGCCGCCGCGTTTCCCATGTACGTGATGCGATCGACAGGCAGCGCCGGCAATAGCCTGATCCGGACCGCGCTCTCGATATTGATGTAATTGCCGAAGCCTCCGCACAGCATGAGCTCATGGAGCTGATCGTTGTCGATCCCGATCACGTGCTGAAGCATGACGATGCCGGAATAGATCGCACTCTTCGCCAGTTGCAGTTGCCGAATATCCGCCTGGGTAATGGTGATGTCGTGATCGCGGCCGGCGTCCTTTGCCCAGACGAGGACGAATTCACGGCCGCCCTCGCCTTCGACGATCCGCTGCGCAAGCCCCGATACGAGCGGCAAGCTGCCGTCGCGGCGGAGCAGTCCATTCGAATCGATCACCCGCGCATCGAGCATTTTGGCACAGGCATCGATCAGTCCCGAGCCGCAGATGCCGATGGCTGGCGCGTCGCCGATGACCTCGCAGGCAACGTCCTCCCGAATGGCCACTTTTTCGATCGCTCCGACCGCGCCGCGCATGCCGTGCCGGATCTGCGCGCCCTCGAGCGCCGGCCCCGCCGGCGCCGAGCACGCGTAGAGCTTTCCCTTCGAACCCATGACAACTTCACCGTTGGTGCCGATATCGACCAGCGCGCGAATTTCAGTGCTTTCGTAGATGCGCGTCGCCAGTACGCAGGCCATTGTGTCGGCTCCGACGAATCCCGCGACGATCGGCAGGAGGCAGACCTGGGCATGGGGGGCTGCCTTGAGAGGCAGCTCGCGCGCCGGGTAAACGAGCGACTCCGACACGACCGGCGCGTACGGTGCCAGACCCACATAGGTGACATCGACACCCAGAAATATGTGGTGCATGCAGGTATTGCCCACGACAACGATCTTGTAGACATGTTGGGACGCGACGCCCGCCTTCGCGCACGCTTCCTTGATGTAATCGTTGATCGCGTTCAGGACCTTCGCCCGCAGGGTCGCGAGCTTGGCCTCGTCAAACTGGACGTAGGCGATGCGCGACATCAGATCGCCGCCATATTGCGCCTGAGGATTCATCCCGCCGACGGCGGCCAGCTGCGCGCCGTTGTCGAGATCGATCAACGTCCCGACGATACTCGTGGTCCCGATGTCGAACGCCATGCCGTAACAATGCGCCGACGTGTCCCCGACCTCGATATCGATGACCCGCGCATTGAAGGTCGTGACGGTCAGCCGCCCCTTGTCCTTGCGCAACGCTCCCGGAACCTTGCGCAGCACGTCAAGCGCCAGGTGCGACTCGGTACCGGGCGCCAGGCAGGAGAGGATTTCGCCGGCGTCGGAGGTCTGATGATGCTCGCCGGTCGGCGCCTTCGCGGTGATGAAATGTTTTCTGACCCCGGAGTCCAGACGCAACCGGCGGTCGTTCAGATCGACGTCGCCCGCCAGAATCTGATGGCCGGATTCTGCCTTCGGCGGCATCGGGCGGACCGTGCAGTCAGCAATTACCCGGGTCTGGCAGGCGAGGCGAAACCGCTCCTGGACTTCGTCATGACCGAGTTGCAGGGTGTCCTGAACCGTAGGCGGCGGAATTTCTCCCGCCAGAACCTTGACGCGGCAACTGCGACAGCGGCCGCGCGCGCCACATACCGCCTCCATGTCGATCCCGGCGGTCCGTGCGACATCGAGGATCGAGGCGCCGGGCGCGGCTGCGGCAGCACGCGACTCACCCGCCGTCGTCAGGAATTTGACCGATACCGCACTCGCCATCGCTTACGCCCAAGCTTCGCGCGGTTCCTTGACGAGTCGCACCGCAAGCTTTACCGCCTCAACTGCATCGCGGCCCCAACCGTCGGCGCCGCAGTCGTCGGCCCACTCCTGGGAGGTCGGCGCGCCGCCGATCAGTATCTTGACCTTGTTGCGGTGGCCGGCTTTCTGAAACTCTTCAATGGTGACTTTCTGGTAATACACGGTCGTCGACAGCAGCGCGGAGAATCCGACCAGATCCGCTTTGTGCTCCTGCGCCGTGGCGATGAAGCGGTCGGGATGAACGTCCGTGCCGAGATTGATCACGACGAATCCGGCGTTCTCCAGCATGATGGTCACGATCGACTGGCCGATGTCGTGCATGTCTCCCAGGACGGTACCCATCACGAAGGTTCCGGTCGGTTTTTCCTTGTTGGCAGCGAGCAACGGCCGGATCAGTGCCAGTCCCGCTTTCATCGCCCGCGCGGTGATCAGCATCTCCGGAATGAAAATAATCTGCGCCGTGAAACGGTCGCCCTGGAGCGTGAAACCGGGGAACAGGCCATCATCGAGAATCGCCCGCGGGTTGATGCCGGCCTCGATGGCTTCGCGCGTACGCTTGTCGGCAAAACGGTGATCGCCTTCCTCGACGGCGATCCACAACGTAGTCCAGTCCCAGCCGGCCGGGGCGCGCGCTTCCCAGCCTTCCGGAATCTTAAGCACCGGTTCGTCAGACATGCGCGATCTCCTGGATCATGATTCGCAAACTCCGCTCAATTCAAGGGATACCTGCCGTAGGTGCTGTAATCCTTGACCGCCTCCAGCATCGTAAAGATGTTCTGGATGGGGACATCGGCCATGATGTAGTGCGACGGCGAGAAGATATAGCCGCCACCCGGCCCGAGGTTCTTGATCACGTCGTGCACGCCCTTGCGCACTTCCTCGACCTGGCCACGGGGCAGCAGTCGCTGGACGTCGAACCCACCGACAAGCGCAAGGTCGGCACCGAACTTTTGCTTGATGGCGGCCTGGTCCTTGAGGCCGCCGGTGGGCTGCATCAGCCCGGACAGATGGGCGCCGAGCTCTATTTCGTCGGGAAGAATCGGCGAGTAATCGCCGCACGAGTGGATCTTGATGTAGATGTCCGGATTCTCCGCCTTGAATTGGTCGAACATGTAGCGGAAGCGCGGCTTCGCCAATTCGCGCCATGACTTTGGCGACAGCATCATCGCTTGCTGCGCACCGATGTCATCGCCAACGCGAATCATGTCGACGCCGAGTTTGACCGCGTTGCGCCCGAGCGCCGCGTAATACTCCATCAGTCCGTCGAGCACACCCTTGATCAACTCGGGCTCGTCGTACATGTACAGAAAGAAATTCTGCGTCCCGACGATGTGCGCATAGGCCGCTTCGATCAACGTCGACGAAAGATCGACGATGATGAAGTAATCCTTCTGATACTCGTCGCAGAGTTTTTTGATGGGGTCGAGCAGGCGCGGGTCGGCGGGGTCGGGCCACTTGTACGCCCTGAGCTGCTCCAACGAAGTAATCGGATGGCTCTTGGGGAAATTCTCGGGAACGACCTTGGCGGGACCCCAGAATTCCTGGGTCTTCTTGAACTCCACCTGCTCTTCCGGGGTACGACCCTCGAGGCCGCTTTTTCCATACCCTACGCCGAAGTGGTTGTGCCAGGTTTCGCCGATGTTGATGTGCCGGTGCGAGAACTCGGCGTTGATGCCGATCTGATAGATGATCGCGTCGTTGCCCAATCGCAGTTCCAGGTCCGGGTTATGGCCTAATCCGGTCCCGGTCTTTTCGATCCCGAAGATCCTGGCGATCTTCTCCTTCGCTTCCGCTTTCATCCGGTACAGCGTGGAAATGCGATCGACAGGCTCGTGTCGCAGCGTGCGAATGAATCGTTCGCGGGGGAGCAGTTCTTTCATTGGGTCGTCTCCATCGTTTCCCGGGGTTGGATAGCGCTGGCGGCGGCCTTCGCCGCGGCGATATTGGCCCGCGTGTACTTCAGGTATTTCACCGAATATTCGTCTTTGCCGGTCAGGGCATGCGCGGCGAACATGAAATCGTTGAACTGCCGTGGCGGGTTC
>JBDUCE010000308.1:0-4060 GCA_040003635.1 Betaproteobacteria bacterium | reverse complement strand
CAAGCGCCCGGGCAAGGGCGACCCGTTGCTGCTGACCGCCGGAAAGCTGCCCCGGGTATTTGGGACCGGCGTCGGGCAATCCGATGAGATTCAGGAGCTCCGCGACGCGTTTTGCGATCGCGCCGCGCGCCTGCCGCCGGTTGACGAGACCGTACGCGACGTTGGCGTGAATCGTGAGGTTCGGGAACAGCGCGTAGGACTGGAAAACGATGCCGTAGTCGCGCTGTATCGGGGGCAGCCGCGAGATGTCGCGGCCGTCCTGCTGAATCGTTCCCGTGTCCTGCGTTTCGAGTCCCGCGATGATCCGTAGCAGCGTAGTCTTGCCGCAGCCCGACGGCCCCAGGAATACCATCAACTCGCCGCGCCGGACTTCCAGCGCGATGTCCTTCAACGCCTCGAACTTGCCGAAGCTCTTGTGTATGCCCGCGAGCCGCAGGTAGGAGTCATCAGTCACGCCGTGGGGCCCCTGATGCAATGCGCCCCGCGGAATGCGGGGCGCGGTGGAACGTGCAGACGTTACTTCTTCGGTTCGGACTTGACGTCGTAGCGCTTGATCCACTCCGCAAGAATCTTGTCCCGGTTGTTGGCGGCCCACACAAAGTCGTTCTTCACCAGCCGCGTCTCGTAGTCGGCGGGAATATTGGGCAAGGGCTGCGCAACACCCGCTATTGCGACAATGGCGTAGTTCTTGGCGTAGAGCTCCATGGCCGGCTTGGTCGACGCCCAATCGGCCAGTTTCTTTGCCGCTTCGAGCTTCTTGGTGGTTTTCATGATGCCGAAAGCCTCGAGATCCCAACCCAATCCTTCTTTCGGGAAGATCAAGTCGATCGGTCCGCCCTTGGCCTTGATCGTATTGGCGCGGTACTCGAACGAAATGCCGATCGGAAATTCGCCATTGCCCGCGAGCACGCACGGCTTGCTGCCCGAGTGCACGTACTGCGCGATGTTCTCATGGAGCGCGTCCATGAACTTCCAGCCGCCCTGCTCCCCGTAGATCTGCAGCCAGGAGGTCACGTCGAGATAACCCGTTCCCGACGACGCGGGGTTGGGCATCACGATCTTGCCCTTGTAGACCGGCTTGGTCAGGTCCTGCCAGGTTTCGGGCCTGGGCAGGTTCATCTTTGCCGCCTCGACCGTGTTGAAGCAGACGGTGGCACCCCACACGTCCATGCCCCACCAGTAAGGCGGATTCTTGCTGTCCCGATACGAGGACTTGATGCCGGCAAGCCCGGCCGGTGCGTACGGCTGCAGCATGCCATCCGTCTCGAATCGGACGAGACTGGTCGCCGCCAGAGCCCAGATGACGTCGGCCTGCGGATTGGCTTTTTCAGCGAGTAGCCGGGCCGTGATCACCCCTGTTGAATCCTGGACCCATTGGATTTCGACATCCGGCACGGCCTTGTAGAAGCCCTCGGCGTAGGCCTTCATCTGATCAGCCTCGAGTGCCGTGTACACGAGCAACTGCGTTTTCTGGGCGGACGCTGTCCCGCTTGCGAGCACTGCGAACGTCGCGGTGGCGAGGATGGACGACAGCCAACGATTGCCTCGGTCGAATTTCATCGATGTGCTCCTTTGTGCGAACGGGTTGGTAAAAATCTTCAGGCGGCGCGATTCAGAAGCGGACGCGGCAAGCGCGCGACGCAACGGCGTCCGACGATGCTACGCGCCCCCGCCATCGCGGGCAAACTGCGGCGCGGGACCAAGGCCGCCACCTGCCACGACACAGTCATCCGCTCGCGACAGGGTTCACCAAGACTAACCCGCGCCGATTGCAGATTGTTGACAATCTACACCGGTCGGAAAGCAATCGCAAGCCGCTCATCAGGCGACGCGAATGAGCGGGTGCGCGACGGTATCCCGACCGCCGGATTGCATCTGCTTCAGGTACCACCGGATGAAGGCCTCCACGTTGTATTCCTTGCGCTGCGACAGCGGCCCCGGCTGGTAGCCGATGGAATCGACCCCTTTCTGCTGCCACTTGCAGATATCCCAGTCCTGCTCGTTGGTGAGTTGCCAGAATGGCAGCAACCGGTCGAGCTGGTAGTCTTCGCCTTCGCGCGCATCGTCGCGCACCAGCCAGTAGGCGCGGATCCTGGTCGTCCGCGGCCCGGCCGGCAATAGCCGCGCCGCAACCGCGTGGTCGCAGCTCGCGTGGACCCAGAAATTCGGCATGCTGCGCATCCGCAGCACGCCGACGTCGGCGTCCGGGTAGTCGCCCATCAGCGGCGCGACCCGTCGGCCGTCCATCGACTCGGTGTCGAAGCCCTCGGCCAGGACACTGCGATTGGCGGCGAACCACCGGTCGTGATCGGGGTCCGGGAACCGTGCCAAGCCGCCCTGCGCGTGCGGGGTCGCAATGCCTTGCGCGGCCCACTTCGATTCTGTCCGTTCGACCGCTGCCGCCATCTTCTGCCGGATCGCATCGCTCGCGTACGCCTCCTCGTAGACATCGAAGTTCGCCTTGACGTACTGCGGATGCCGGCCGACACAGTGGAAGCATTCCCGGTTGTTCTCCCAGACGAGCTTCCAGTTCGATTCCACATCGTAGTCGGTGGTCCTGGCGATCTTCGCGCGGTCGAATCCCTGCGGCCGCGCCGCCACCTCGAACTCGGCGCGCAGCGGCGCAAAGTCCGGCGGGGCCTCGCACAGCGATACGTAGATCAGCCCGGCGCAGACCTCGGCGTGCAGCCGCCGTAACCCCAGCACCGATTTGTCAATGCCCTCATGCATCCCCTGGCAGGCGAGGAGATCGCCCTGGCGGGAGTAGGTCCAGCTGTGATACGGACAAACGATGGCCCGGACGTGGCCGGCATCGGTGCGGCAAAGTTGTGTGCCGCGGTGGCGGCAGACGTTGTGGAACGCGCGCACCTCGCCCTGGTCGTCGCGGATCAAAAGCACCGGCGTGGAATGCACGGTGAAGGTCAGGAAGTCCCCGGGGTTGGGCATCTCGAAGGCAAAGCCGGCAAAGAGCCACCCGCCGTACCAGATCTTTTGCAACTCGAGCGCATAGAGATCATCGTCGTGATAGAAGGCGCGCGGCAGGCCGTGGCCGTCGCGGCGCGAACCGAGAAGGGTGTCGAGCTCGGGGGCCAAAGGGGACATGAAGGGCTCCTGACAATGTGGAAGCGGGTCGCAACAAAGCAACGCCGAGGGCAGGCCGCGATCAGGCGAGAATGGCCTTGCGCTGCGGATCGTACAGCGGCCGCGTGTGACGCAGGGCCGGATAGCGCACGCCCATCACTTCAACCGCGTATTCGGCATGCGCCGGCTCGTCTGCGGCAAGGTAGGCGCAAAGAATATTGCGGTCCACGGTGTAGCCATAGCCGGCGCTGGTGACGCGGCCGAGCATGCGTTCTCCCGCGAGCACGATTTCGCCGCCAAACATGTTGATCTCGCCGGGTGCCGTGAACCATGCGAGCTTCTGCTTCGGCCCCTTGGCCTTCACGTCGGCCAGTGCTGCCCGCGCCAGAAAATCGCCCTTGTCCCGGGCGACGCAAAAGCTTAAGCCGGCCTCGTATGGATTGTAATCCGGCGTGATGTCCGCGCCCCAGACGAGATAGTGCTTCTCGAGGCGCAGGCTGTTGATCGCGCGGTAGCCCACATTGGCGATGCCATGGCGCTCCCCGGCCTCCCATAACTGCTCGTACAGATACAGGGCGTATTCCACCGGCACATGCAGCTCGAAGCCCTGCTCGCCCAGGTAGGTCACCCGCAACGCGAGCACCGGCGCGTAACCGATATCGATTTCGCGCGCGCTCATGTAGGGGAACCGCTCATTGTCCAGCGGCGCCGCACTTAAGCAACCGAGCACCTCGCGCGAACGCGGGCCGCAGAGGTTGAGCACCGCTTTCGCCGATGTGTGCTCGACGATTTCGACGCTGCCGTCGGGAGGCAGGTGGCGCTCGATCGTCGATCGGTCGCGCACGCCGAGCGCGCTGCCGGTGACGAAATAGAAGCGGTCTTCGGCAAGCAGCGTAATGGTCACGTCGGCCTCGATGCCGCCGCGCGCATTGCATAGCTGCGTATAGACGATGGTGCCGACCGCACGATCGAGATCGTT
>JBDUCE010000307.1:0-4078 GCA_040003635.1 Betaproteobacteria bacterium | reverse complement strand
CAAGAGCTACCTTGTCACCGTCGGCAAAGACGCTGATCTCAACAAGGCGATGGACGACGCCTCGTGGGCGATGATCGGCGTGCTGGAAACCGAGAAAAAGCTGACCCGCCTCGATGCCTACGGGTTGGCGAGCATGGTGATGGATTGCCGGCTGGCGGCTCCCGCCGGAGCGCAGAAAGCGGTTTATTGCCTGGTACCAAAGAGCACCTGGGTCGCATCGCGGTAGGCCTGTTCGCAGGCCCTGATTGATGCGGCGAGGGCTTCTCCGCCTGCTCGTCGCGGCGGCGATGTCGAATGCGGTGGCCGTCACGCCGGCTGCCGCCGTCATGCGCGTGGTCACCACGACGACCGACATCGCGGCCCTGGTGGCCGTGGTGGCCGGCGATATCGCCACGGTGGAATCGATCGTGCCGCCGGCTTCCGATCCGGAAGCATTCGAGACCCGTCCGGGCGACATCGACCGTGTGCGGCGCGCAGACCTCCTGGTGCGCGTGGGGCTCGGCTACGATTACTGGCTGGATGCCCTCATCAATCGCATCGGCGACAAGCGCTTCATGCGCGGCGGGGAGGCGTACCTGGATGCATCCACCGGCATTCCGCTGCTCGAAATTCGCGGGCAAAGCGTCGTGAACGAGGGCGGCCATGCGCACGGCGTGGCGAATCCGCACTATTGGCTCGATCCCGACAACGCCATCATCATTACTGCAGGCATCGCCGAAATGCTCATTCGGGCGCAACCCGCGCAACGCAATCGCATCGTCGCGCAGCGCGCGCGCTTCCTCGCCGACCTCGAAGCACGCCGCCAGCGCTGGAGCCAGGTCTTGGCGCCCTATGCCGGCGCCAAGCTCATCGCGTATCACAATTCGTGGCCCTATTTCGCCCGGCGGTTTCGACTCGACATCATCGATTTCATCGAACCCAGACCTGGCATTGCGCCCAGCCCTGCACATCTCGCGCAACTCATCGCCCGAGGCCGCAAAGCGGGGGTGCGCGCGATCGTGCACGAGCCGTACGAGCCGGAAGACGCCTCCCGCCTGGTCGCTCTCAAGCTCGGCGTGCCGCTCTTACATCTCGCGATTTCCGTCGGCAGCACCGCTGGAACGCACGACTACCTCGCGTTGTTCGAGCACAATATCGCGGCGCTTGCCAAAGCGCTGGGCACCCCGTTGCCGTGATCGCCATGGGCGCAGCAGCGGTCCTCCTGGCCGCAAGCGTGGGGGTGGTCCCATGACCGATGCGCTTTCGTTGCTGCTGCTTCCCTTCGCGGCGTCCGTCGCCTTCGTTTTGATTCACGCCTACCTCGGCGTCCACGTGCTGCGCCGGAAGATCGTCTTCGCCGACCTGGCTCTCGCGCAACTCTCGGCGCTCGGCGCAACCGTCGCGTACGCCAACGGCTACGCGCCGTCGAGCCCGGCCGGGTTTGGCTATGCGCTACTGTTCACGGCCATCGGCGCAGCGCTGCTGACGCTCACTCGTGGTCTGGCCCGCTTTGTCAGCCAGGAGGCGTTCGTCGGCATTCTTTACGTCGTCGCGACCGCCGCGACGATCCTGGTGGTCGACCGCGCGCCCCAGGGCGCGGAACACGTCAAGCGAATCCTGCTGGGCAGCATCCTGACGGTATCGCCCGCGGAGGTGGCCAAGCTCGTCTCGCTTTACGCCGCCATCGGCGTTTTCCACTGGTTCGCTCGCGCGCCACTGCTTGCGGTCTCGAGCGCCACCCAACCCGCAGGACGGAGCATGCTCACGGTGTCGGGCTGGGATTTTCTCTTCTTCCTCTCCTTCGGCCTCGTGGTGGCGAGCTCGGTGACAATCGCGGGTGTCCTGCTGGTGTTCAGTTTTTTGATCGTGCCCGCCGTCATCGGCTCGATCTTTTCGGCGAGGATCGAAGTCGTGCTGGCGGTGGCGTGGAGCATGGGGATCGCCGCGAGCGCCGCCGGTCTTGCTGGCTCGTATGCGTTCGATCTGACGACGGGCGCAGCGATGGTGACGGCGTTCGCTCTTTTTCTGGTTCTGGCGGGCATGGCCAAGGCGGTGGTGTTCATCGCCCCGCTCCAGCGCCGCGCAAATCTGCGTGTTGCTCTCCTTGCCGTGCTTGCGCTGGCGCTTGTGCTGGCTGCCGCGTCGAGCCTGTGGTTGCTGGTCAACCCCACGGCCGATCAGCCGCTTGCCGCGATGTTCGAAAAGGCGAGCGGGCTCGGTCCGGGCCATTTCCTCAACGCGGGTGATCGTGAGATCTTCGATAACGCAGCGCGCGATACGGTGCGCTTTCAAGGCGAGGTCGACCGGCTCAATGCCAGGGAGAGGTCCGCGCGATTCCAGGGCGCGCCTTTGTCCGACGAGGAGATACGGCGCATCGCGTCATATCAGCAAAGCTTCAACGAAATGGCACGCGGGGAGCGTTTTGTGCAGGACGTGCTGCGAGGCAAAGCGCGTCAGCGGGAAGCCTGGATCGTCGGATTGCCGGTCGCGGCGATCTCGCTCGTGGGGCTCGGTGTGCTGGCCAGACGCTGGCGGCGAGCGCGTATTGTGGGTGCGAATGGCACTGGCCGCGTCACATCCGGGAGTTGAATTCCGGCTGCGCACCGTGCGGGAAGCGCAACCTCGAGCCATCACAATAGCGGCCCCTCGCAACCCAAGCGAAGTAGATCAAGAGAGTGGAGTCTGACCCTACTATAATGCGTCGCCATGTCGAATGCGCGCCCCCGCCGCTTTCGTCAACCAGGAGAACTCCATGCGAATTTCCCGCCTGCTCTGCGCGCTGACCGCCTCGGTTGGCACCGTGCTCGCCCTGCTGCCGATCGCGCCTGCCGGTGCGCAGACAGCGATGAAGATGAACATTTCGATCGCCCAGAACTCGCACTACGGTGTCGCGATCGATGCCTTCGCGCGCGAAGTGGAGGCACGGACCAATGGTCGCTACAAGATTCAGAACTTCTATGCCGGGGCGCTGGGCGCCGAACGCGAGTCAGTCGAGGGCGTCCAGCTCGGCACGCTCGATCTCACGATGACGTCGACCGGGCCGATTCCGAACTTCGTGCCCGAAGTCGCGATTCTCGACATCCCGTTCCTGTTCCGCGATTACGCCCAGGCCCGTGCGGTCCTGGACGGTCCGATCGGGCAGGAGCTGCTGCAGAAATTCCCGGGAAAGAACATGATCGCGCTCGCCTGGGGTGAAAATGGCTTTCGCCACATGACCAACAGCAAGCGCCCGGTCAATCTCCCCGACGACCTCAAGGGTCTCAAGATGCGCACGATGGAGAATCCGATTCACATCCAGGCCTACAAACAATTCGGCATCCTGCCCACGCCGATGGCGTTCACGGAGGTATTCACCGCACTCCAGCAGGGTACGGTCGACGGCCAGGAGAATCCGCTTTCGGTCATCACTGCCGCCAAGCTCGACCAGGTGCAGAAAAACCTGTCGCTGACGGGGCACGTCTACTCGCCGGCGCTCATCCTGATGAACAAAGGCCAGTGGGACAAGCTCTCCGCCGCCGACAAGCAGATATTTCTTGACGCCGCCAAGGAAGCGGTCAAGGCGAACCGTGTCCGCGTCGACGACGACGAGCGCAAAGCCGTGGCCGATCTTCGCTCGAAGGGGATGCTGGTCATCGAAACCGTCGACAAAGCCAAGTTTCAGGCCGCCCTGGCCCCGGTCTACGCTGACTTCGGCAAGCGCTTCGGTCAGGAGAACATCGACAAGATCAAGAACTACAAGTGACCCGGCGCCGCGCCTCTCATTTGTATCCAAAGAGGTGCGGCAACACCGTGCTGACTGCCGGGACCAGGGACAGCAGCGCCAGCACGCCGAGCTGCGCCCACAGGAACGGCCACAACTCGCCAATCATCCTGGTGAGCGGGACGCGGGCGACCACCGAGGTGACGAACAGCAGGCCGCCGACCGGCGGCGTCAGCATGCCCATCGTCAGGTTGACGATCACGATGATGCCGAACTGCAGGTCGTCGACCCCCAGCGCATGGGCGATCGGCGCCAAAATCGGGACCAGCACCACGACACCGGGCAGCGGCTCGATGAAGATGCCGAACACCAGCAGCAGGACGTTGACCGCCAGCAGGA
>JBDUCE010000306.1:0-4078 GCA_040003635.1 Betaproteobacteria bacterium | reverse complement strand
GGGCGGGAGCGGGCGACTGCTGATAATTATGACATTATGATACTCTAAGGAACCCTGAGTGCTGCGGATTCGCCGTCTTGCGACGCCGGCCCTTCAAGGGCTGCGATGGCAATGCAACATTGCTGGGCATGGCGCGCATGTTGCATCCCTGCGATCGGTCGTTGACCCATCGCTCGCCCATCGGCGACGCAACCGGCATGTATCGCGCGCCGGTCCCTCCGAGTCTACCGAACCATGACCATCTCACTGGCCGACGTAGAACGCATCGCGCATCTTGCCCGCATCGAGATCGATCCGGCGGAGGCCGAGGCGATGCGCTCGAAACTCGCGGCGATCTTCGGGATGATCGACGCCCTCGACGCAGTGGATACGACCGGCATCACGCCGATGGCCCACGCCCAGGACCTGATGCTGCCCATGCGTGAGGATCGCGTGAGCGAAACCGACCAGCACGCGCTTTTCCAGCGGGCGGCGCCCGCCGTCGAGCGCGAGCTCTATCTCGTTCCCAAGGTAATCGAATGAACGGTGGTTCCACCGCGCGGCGGGTACGGCGCCGCGCATGACCGGCGCGGTCGATTCCATCGCCGGGCTTTCGCAGGCGCTGCACGCCCGCCGGATCTCGAGCACGGAGCTCACCCAAGCTGCGCTGAGTGCCATCGAGCGCGTCAACCCGGCGCTCAACGCCTTCATCACCGTAGATCCGGAGGCCGCGCTGGCGGCAGCGCGACGCGCCGACCGGCACCTCGCTGCCGGCGATGGCGGGCCACTCACCGGCATCCCGATCGCCCACAAGGACGTGCTGATGACGGCCGGGCTGCGCACCACCTGCGGCTCGCACATGCTGGCGAACTTCACCGCACCTTATGACGCCTTCGTCGTGGAGGGCCTGCGGCGCGCGGGCACGGTGCTCCTCGGCAAGACCAACATGGACGAGTTCGCCATGGGCTCGTCCAACGAGACCTCGTTCTTCGGCGCGGTACGCAACCCCTGGGATGTGCGGTTCGTGCCGGGCGGAAGCTCGGGTGGATCGGCCGCGGCGGTGGCCGCGCGCCTGGTGGCGGGAAGCACCGGCACCGACACCGGGGGATCGATCCGGCAACCCGCGGCGATGGCGGGCATCTGCGGCTTGAAACCAACCTACGGCATCTGTTCGCGTTACGGCCTGGTCGCGTTCGCGTCGAGCCTCGACCAGGCCGGTCCGCTCGCCCGCACCGCGCAGGACTGCGCACTGCTGCTCAATGCCATGGCGGGACACGACACCCGCGATGCCACCAGTCTCCCGCGGCCGGCGGAGGATTACACCCGGTTGTTGGGCGCTCCCGACCAGCGCACGCCGCTGGCGGGGGTGCGCATCGGGCTGCCCCGCGAATATTTCGGCGACGGCATCGATCCCGAAGTGGCCGTGGCCACCGACGCGGCGTTGCAGGCACTGGTAAAGCTCGGCGCCCGTACGGTCGAGGTGAGCTTGCCGCATGTCAGGCTCGCGGTGCCGGTGTATTACGTGATTGCCCCGGCGGAGGCCTCGTCCAACCTGTCGCGCTTCGACGGCGTGCGTTACGGCCACCGGGCGGCGCAGTACACGGACCTCCTCGACATGTACAAGAAGACGCGGGCCGAAGGCTTCGGCGCGGAAGTGAAGCGCCGGATCATGGTCGGCACCTATGTGCTCTCCCACGGGTACTATGATGCGTATTACCTCAAGGCGCAGAGGGTGCGCCGGCTGATCGCCAACGATTTTCTTGCGGCGTACGAGCAGTGCGACATCATCGCCGGACCGACCGCGCCCACCACCGCGTTCGAGCTGGGATCGAAGGCCGATGATCCCGTGCAAATGTACCTGAACGACATCTTCACCGTCGCGGCCAACCTGACGGGCGCGCCGGCACTGTCGATTCCCTGCGGTTTCGACACCCGCGGATTGCCGATCGGGCTGCATCTTCAGGGCGACTATTTCGCCGAGGCGATGTTGCTCAATGCCGCGCACCGGTACCAGCAGGTGACCGATTGGCACCAGCGCATTCCTCCCGTGGCGGCGGCCACATGAAGTGGGAAGTCGTGATCGGCATCGAGACGCACACGCAGCTCTCGACCGCTTCGAAGATTTTCTCGGGCGCCTCGACCGCGTTCGGCGCGCGTCCCAACACGCAGGCGTGCGCGATCGATATCGCGCTGCCCGGCGTGCTGCCGGTGCTCAATCGCGGCGCGGTGGAACGGGCCATCCGCTTCGGCCTCGCGGTAGGCGGCGAGATCAGTGCGCGCAGTGTGTTCGCGCGCAAGAACTACTTCTATCCCGATCTCCCGAAGGGCTACCAGATCAGCCAGTACGAAATACCGGTGGTGCAGGGCGGCGCGATCGAGATCCAGTCGCCGACCCGTGGCGAGCTGCGTATCAAGCTCACGCGCGCGCATCTCGAAGAGGACGCCGGCAAGAGCCTGCACGAGGAATTCCGTGACATGACCGGCATCGATCTCAACCGCGCCGGCACGCCGCTGCTCGAGATCGTTTCGGAGCCGGAGTTGCGCAGCGCGCAGGAGGCCGTGGCCTACGCCAGGACCTTGCACACGCTGGTGCGGTGGATCGGGATTTGCGATGGCAACATGCAGGAGGGAAGCTTCCGGTGCGACGCCAATGTCTCGGTGCGGCCCGCGGGAGAAACAGAGCTCGGCACGCGTTGCGAGATCAAGAACCTGAACAGCTTCCGTTTCATCGAGAAGGCCATTGCGTTCGAAGTGCGCCGGCAGACCGAGCTCATCGAGGACGGCGGGACCGTCGCGCAGGAAACGCGGCTGTACGATCCGGACAAGGACGAGACCCGGCCGATGCGCAGCAAGGAAGACGCGCAGGATTACCGCTATTTTCCGGATCCGGATCTGCCGCCGCTGGTGATCGACGAGGCGTGGATAGAGCGCGTGCGCTCCGCCATGCCGGAGCTTCCGATCATGCGCCGCACGCGGTTCATGGCCACTTCGCGCGAGGACTTCATCGAACTCGTCAAGAGCCGATCGAACGTGGCCATGCAGGATATCGGCGACGAGCTCTTTGAAGAAAGCATGCCCGATCTGCAGGCGAGTGCGCTCAAACCCACCTACGGCCTGCCGGATCACGAAGCCACCACGCTGATGTCGAGCCGCGCGCTGGCCGACTATTACGAGAGCGTGGTGGCGGCCGGTCGCATCGACCCCAGGCTCGCCGCCAACTGGGTGCTCGGTGAGCTGTCTGCGGCCATGAATCGCGATGAGATCGTTATCGAGAACACTCCGCTCTCGCCCGTACAGCTTGCGGGATTGCTGAAGCGCATCGAGGACGGAACGATCTCCGGCAAGCAGGCAAAGGTAGTGTTCGAGGCCCTGTGGGCCAACATTGACGTCACTGAAGCAGCCGATACAGCGGCCCTCACCGGCGACGCCGATGCGATCATCGCCAATCGCGGCCTCAAGCAGATCTCCGACGCAAGCGCCATTGACGCCGTCGTCGACCAAGTGCTCGCGGCGAATCCTGCGATCGTCGCCGAGTTCAAAGCCGGCAAGGAGAAAGCGTTCAATTCACTGGTGGGACAGGCGATGAAGGCGACCAAGGGCGCAGCCAATCCGGCGCAGGTCAACGCCATATTGCGACGCAAGCTCGCTGACTGACTGTAAAGATTCAGTCGTTGTTCCCCCGACGGTGAACGACGTTCCCATTTTGATGCGTCGCCCCCGCGAAGGCGGGGGCCCAGAGTCTTTACTTTTCCCGATGAGTCGGCAACGCCGCTGGATTCCCGCCTTCGCGGGAATGACGGGCGTTTTGCAACAGTTGTACTCATTTCGGCAATCCCCAATAGTGCGATCTCGCGGTCAGCGCATAGGGTGCAAACCCGTTGCGCGAGCCGTGCGCTCGTTCACGCGAGGAGCGCCTTGTACCGGATCCGATGCGGCCGCGCGCCTTCCTCGCCCAACCGCTTCTTCTTGTCGGCTTCGTACTCCTGGTAATTGCCCTCGAAAAAGCGCCACTGCGACTCGCCTTCGGCCGCGAGAATGTGCGTCGCGATGCGATCGAGGAACCAGCGGTCGTGCGAGATCACCAGCACGGTGCCGGCAA
>JBDUCE010000305.1:0-4080 GCA_040003635.1 Betaproteobacteria bacterium | reverse complement strand
GGAATGATCGATCGCAGCGGGCCTGCAAAAAGGCGCTCCTCGACGCCCGTCATATCGGGGTCTTGCCGGTCCGTTCGCGACTGCGCGTCGCGCCGTGCGAGCGCTTCCGAGAACAGCAGCGGGTCCGTATCGAGGTAAACGATCTGCAAGCGCAGCGCCGGCGCAGCGATGTCCCGCGCAGGCTTGAACAACGCCCGCGTGGTGAACGTCCAGGCGCCCGCGACGCCGCTGCACTCCAGCAGCTGTGGTATGCGCACCTGGTCATGCCATCGGAAGGCTGCCTCGGCCGCGGCATCGTGGCGCAAAAAACGCGAGACCGTGAGATGAATGCCCGTCGTCGGACGCAAGGGCAGGGCGTCCGCGGAAACCAGAGCCCTGGAATTGACGTAGCCTTTCAGCGGAACGAAAAAGCCGCTGAAGGCTTCGGATGCCCACGCACAATCGGGGCGCCTGCCCATCTGAAAGGCGCGCTCGCCGAAATCCTTGAAGGCCTGCGCACTGCGGTCCTCCGGCGCGCGGAGCCAGTAGAGCTCCGCGTAATGAAAGCGCGCCAGGGTGTCGGTGCCGATGGCGGAGATCTTGGCGCAATCGGGAGAGCGGACCCAGGTTTCGCCCGAGGCCACGCCCGGCTGTAGCATCAGCTCGGGATGGTAGTCGAGCTGGCGCCACGCATTGTGGGCGTGATGCCTGGTCGGATCGGTGATTGTCGTCAACGAGAAATGCACCGCTGGCGCGAACATCGGCTTACCTCGACGAGATCGAAACCGCCGGAGCAACGCAGTGCGGCGGGGCAGGCGGCCGCAGCGAGGATCGGTGGCTCGGTGACGATCGACCGCAATGCGGACAACTGGCCACGGCAATACTAGCATGCACGCGAACGGATGAAAGTGTCCGGCACGCGATTCACGCTGCGCGAAACGGGATGACGGATCCGCCGTGGAATCCGGTCGAACGGTGTCGGATTGACACGCGCGCAAGGAATCGTTAGCCTCGAAATGGACGCTCATCCGCTAGACGGACAAATGCCGGCGGCGAAGCGGGATGCGCGCATTCGGGAGGAATATCGGTCATGGTCACAAGGGTGAGCCCACGCCGTTACGTCGGCGGAAGTTACGTACGCAGCAAGTGGTGGCCGGTCGCCGCCGTGGTCGTGGCGCTGGGAATGCAACCGTCGGGCGCGGGTGCGGCCGATCTCACCATCGGGCTCAACGTAACGCCGACCAGCATGGATCCGCACTTTCACTACGTGTCCCAGAACGGGAGTCCGCTGTCGCACGTGCTCGAGCCGCTGGTGGCGATGGAGGGCGACCGCACGCTCAGTCCCGCACTGGCCACCGCGTGGAAGGCCATCGACGACACGACGTGGGAGTTCAACCTGCGCAAGGGTGTGAAGTTTCACGATGGATCGGACTTCACGGCCGCGGATGTCGTGTTCTCCCTGAAGCGCGTGCTGGTGGTGCCGAACAGCCCGTCGTCCTATGCGATCTTCGTCAAGAGTATCGAGACCACTACGGTCGTCGATCCCTACACCATTCGTTTCAAGACCAAGGTTCCCGACGCGGAGCTCCCGATCAACCTGAGCCAGGTCTTCATCCTTTCCCAGAAGGCCGCGGGGGGGCCGGCGCCCGAGGGCAAGACCACCACGCAGCTCAACGCCGGCGACGGATTGATCGGCACCGGTCCGTATCGCTTCGTGAGCTTTGTTCCCAATGACCGGATGGTGGTCACCCGTAACAAATCGTACTGGGGCAAGGCGCCGCCATGGGAAACGGTGACGATGAAGGTGATCGCGTCGGATGCTTCGCGGGCGGCGGCCATGCTTGCCGGCGAAATCGATGCGGCGCTCGTACCGGGCGAAAATATCGATGCGCTCAAGGCCAATCCGAAGGTGAAGGTCACGGTGGGCGATGCCTGTTTCTTCACCTATCTCGCGTTCGACCAGCATGAGCCGTCGCCGGCGATCACCGGCACCGACGGCAAGAACCCGCTGAAGGATGCGCGCGTGCGCAAGGCGCTGTCGCTCGCGATCAACCGCCAGACCATCTCCGAGCGCGTGATGTCCAACCTGGCCGAGCCTGCGGCCGAACTGGGCGCCCCGACCTTGTTCGGCGCAACTCCCGGTGCCAAGCCCGATCCGTTCGATCCCGAGCAGGCGAAGAAGCTGCTGGCGGAAGCGGGTTATCCGAAGGGATTCGGCATCACGCTGCATTCGCCGAAGGGGCTCTTCCCTTCGGATTCGCAATTGGCGCAGGCGATCGCATCGATGTGGACTCGCGTGGGAGTACGCACCGAGGTCGAAAGCGTGTCCGGATCGGTGTTCTACTCCCGCCGCAACAAGCTCGAGTACAGCGCCTACGTCACCAATGCGTGCCCCTACATCGGGCAGATGTCCTATTCGCTGCGGATTCTGGCAATGACCCGCGATCCGGAGAAGGGCAACGGCCAGATCAACGTTTCGACCTATTCCAATCCGAAGGTCGACCAGTTGTTGACCCAGGCGTTTGGCACGATCAAGGACGAGGCGCGGGCAAAGCTGGTGCAGGAGGCGAGCAAGATCGTCATGCAGGAAGAGCGTCCCGTGCTGGCGATCATTCGCCATCGGTATGCCTATGCGGTTCGAAGCGATCTAACCTTCCGCCCCCGGGTCGACACCTTCCTGACGGCCATGCAGATCAGCGCCGGCCAATAGCCTGTTTTTCGCCATGTCCGTGCTTGCTCAGGAACGAAGGAGTCTCGAGCGCCGGCTCTGCGTTAGCTTTGGGCAGCGAGGTATCGGGCAGCCCCACTGGTCGTGATTCAGCGCGAGAAACCCTCCCCGAAAGAGACGGCGATCTCGTGTTGCCTTGCGTCATGTGCGTTCGGATGGCCTGAAACCGGCACAGCGGCCGGTTGCGTCGTCGTCCCGGCGGGCGCGCCCGGCTGAAACGTGTTGTCGCATGCTATGATTTCGGCCTGTTATTTCCTTCTGAAGACATGCCGACCTCGCTCGAAGACATCCCGCTCGATGGGCATCCCGCGCACATCGCTCTGGTCAGGGAAATCGCGGGGCTGATTGTCTCGGCGTTGAACCTCGAGGTCGCGAGCGACGAGATCGATCCGCTGGCGCCCCTCTACAGGGAGGGCCTCGGCCTGGACTCGATCGATATCCTCGAGGTGGCCCTTGTCGTCTCCAAGCGTTACGGCTTCAAGCTGCGCGACGACGACCAAGGCAACGCCCGCATCTTCCACTCCCTCAACGCTCTCGCAGCCCACGTCGCGGAGCGGAGAACCAAGTGAGTCCCGAGCACCGCCGTCACTCGGTGGTGGCACTCCTGGTCCTGCTCTTGATCGGCTGCGCGATGTTGGCGCACTACGCGATCGCCGTGGCGAAGTCGCCCACGCTCGGCGCGCTCCTTTCGCTCGTTCCGGTAAGCGGCGTCGGCGTCGCGGCGGCGAGCCGCGCGAGGCACCGCGCACCCGTGTTGCTCGCGATGGCATCCGCCGCCGTGGCCGTGTGGCTGGGCTGGAGCCTCCTCGAAGCGAACTTCACCCATCTCTTCTTCCTGGAGCACGCGGGTGCCAACCTGATCCTCGGGCTCATTTTCGGGCGCACGCTCGTCGGCAACAGTGAGCCGCTGTGCACACGTTTCGCGCGCCTCATTCACGGCTCCCTCCTTCCCGATGTAGCGCTCTACACGCGCCGCGTCACGCTCGCGTGGACAATCTTCTTTTTCATGCTCTTCGCGGTTTCTTGCGCACTCTACCTCGGCGGGTTCCTCGAGGCCTGGTCGATCCTCGCAAACATAGTGAGCCCGCTCCTCGTCGTCACGATGTTCGCGGCAGAGTACGCAATGCGCCTGCGCGCATTGCCGAACCAAACGCGGGTGGGCATCCTCGTAGGCGTCCGGGCGTTCAGGCACCACTTCAAGGCGGCTCCTGTCGAAGCACCGCGGTAGCGTCGATGCCTTCCGTCAAGACATCTTCCATCGCGCCGCGTCCGTTTCCCGCTCCGCAGCGCCATGCGCTGATCGCGCACACCCTAGGGGAGTCGCTCGCGGCCTATCGCTGCGGCAAGCCGGTCAGCGCAGGCGAGTTTCTACG
>JBDUCE010000304.1:0-4082 GCA_040003635.1 Betaproteobacteria bacterium | reverse complement strand
ACATGGTGGTACGTGAGGACCCCGAGCGAGGAGCAACGAAGCCTGGCGCCCATCTTCGACGCTGGAAGCGAGCAGATTGGTGCCAGGCGAGGCGCACCGGAGCGAGGGGCCGGAACGTACATGGTGGTACGTGAGGACCCCGAGCGAGGAGCAACGAAGCCTGGCGCCCATCTGCGACGCTTATACCGCCTCGAAAAGCCCGGCAGCACCCATGCCGGTGCCTACACACATCGTAACCATCCCATACTTCTGCTTCCTGCGCCTTAGTCCATGCACGATGGTCGCCGTGCGCACTGCACCGGTGGCGCCGAGGGGATGGCCGAGAGCGATCGCGCCGCCGAGCGGATTGATTTTGGCGGGATCGAGGTGGAGCTCCTTCATCACCGCGAGGCTTTGCGCTGCGAACGCTTCGTTGAGCTCGATCCAGTCGATGCGATCCTGCGCGATGCCCGTCTGGCGCAGAAGCTTCGGGATGGCGACGATCGGACCGACACCCATGATCGCGGGCGGCACGCCACCCACCGCATAGCCCAGCCAGCGCGCCAACGGCTCGAGAGCGAGCTCGCGCAGGACGCGCTCGCTCACGAGGATGGAGGCGCCGGCGCCGTCGGACATCTGCGAGCTGTTGCCCGCGGTCACGGTGCCGCGCGCGGCAAATACCGGCCGCAGCTTGGCCAATCCTTCCGCCGACGTATCCGGCCGCGGGCCTTCGTCGCGCTCGAACTGCCGCGTGCGCGTGCTCACCTGGCCGGTGGCGAGATCAGGCAGGTCCTCGCGCACGGGATAGGGCGAGATCTCGTTGCTGAACTCGCCGGCAGCCTGCGCTGCCAGGGCCTTTTCATGGCTCGACAGCGCGAAGGCATCCTGCTCGGGTCGCGAAACTTTCCAGCGCTCGGCCACCTTTTCCGCGGTCAAGCCCATGCCATAGGCAATGCCCAGGTTCTCGTCCTTGGCGAACACCTCGGCGTTCATCGCGACGCGTCCGAGCATCGGGATCATGCTCATGCTTTCGGTGCCGGCGGCGATCATGATGTCGGCTTCACCCGTGCGGATCCGATCGGCGGCAATGGATACCGCATTGAGGCCCGACGAGCAGAAGCGATTGATGGTCATGCCGGCGACGGTGTCGGGCAGCCCCGCGAGAAGAAGACCGATCCGCGCCACATTCATGCCCTGCTCGTATTCCGGCATCGCGCAGCCGACGATCACGTCGTCCACGCGCGCCGGGTCGATGGCCGGCACCTGCGCGAGCACGCTACGCAGCACGTGCGCCAGCATCGAATCGGGCCGGGTATGGCGCAACGCACCACGTGGCGCCTTGCCCACCGGAGTGCGGGTGGCGGCGATGATGAAGGCGTCCTGCATCTGGCGGCTCATGGAAGCTCCAAAAACGCCCGGAGCAAAAGTAGCGGTGCACTCTTGTCGGACGGCTCACGCTCGGTTCTTGCTGTCTTTTCGCTTTGACTCGTCTGGCTAAGTTGCCAATTGAGCCAGCGATTCAAAGGTAATGCCGCCCGACAAAAGTAGGGGTGCACTTTTGTCGGAACATTAGTTGCGCAGCGGCTTGCCCGTGGCCAGGATATGGGCAATGCGTTCCTGCGTCCTCGCATCGCGCACGAGTTGCATGAACTCCGCGCGCTCCAGATCAAGCAGCCACTTCTCGTCGACCACGCTGCCCGGCTCCACATCGCCGCCACAGAGCACGCGGGCCACGCGCAAGCTCACCTCGAAATCGTACGCCGAGATGAAGCCGCCGTCGCGCATGTTGACCAGCATCATCTCCAGGGTGGCCACACCGGTCTTGCCGGCTACCGGAATCTCACGCATCGGCAAAGGGGGCCGATAGCCGGCATCGGCGAGCGCGCTTGCCTGCGATTGGGCAACATGGAGCAGCTCGTGCGAATGAAAGACCACCACATCGGAGGGCTGCAGATAGCCCAATTCCCTGGCCTCGAGTGCGCTCTTGGCGACACGCGCCGTCGCGATCGTTTGAAAATAGCTGCGCACAAACGGAAACTGGTCCATCTGGCCACCATTGGCGCCCCGCCGCGATTCCTGCACGGCGCGCATGGCAAATTCCTTGCAACCGCCTCCTGCCGGCAGCAAGCCGACGCCCACTTCGACCAGCCCGATGTACGATTCGAGCGCTGCCACCGTGCGATCGCAGTGAAGAATGAACTCGCACGAGCCGCCCAATGCCATCCCGCGCACCGCCGCCACGGTCGGAACCAAACTGTAACGCAGGCGCTGCGAGGTTTCCTGGAACTTGGCGACCATGCGCTCGACCTCGGTCCATCGCCCGGCCTGCACATCAGGCACCACCGCCTTGAGATTGGCGCCCAGGGAGAAGGGCTCCGTCGTTTGCCAGATGACCAGCCCGCGGCAATCACGCTCGGCACGTTCGATGGCCTGCAGCAGGCCATCGAGCACATCCTCGCCGATGGTATGGCCCTTGGATTTGAAGGAAACAATCGCGACCTCGTCACCCAGGTGCCACACCCGGACGGCCGGAGTTTCGGCGATGGTCGTGCCTTGCGGCCAGCGCTCGGCCAGGACCGGATCCGGAAAGTGCTGGCGCCGGTACACCGGCAGCGAGGAGCGCGGCTGAAAGCGTTGCGCCGTTGCGCTCCACGCGCCCTCGGGCGTGTGCACGCCGCTCGCAGCCGGACCCTGCGTCACCCAATCGGGGAGCGGCGCGGAAGAGAGCGTCTTTCCCGCGGCGATATCCTCGGCGATCCACTGCGCCAGTTGCTGCCAGCCGGCCGCTTGCCAGATTTCGAAGGGACCCCGCTGCCACCCGAAGCCCCACCGCAGCGCCAGATCCACATCGCGGGCGTTATCGGCGATGTCGCCAAGCTGGTAAGCGCAGTAATGGAAGAGGTCGCGAAAAATGGACCACAGGAATTGGGCCTGTGGATGCGCCAGGTCGCGAAGCTTGCGGAATCTTTCGCCCGGCGCTTCGATGGCAAGAATTTTCGCAACGTCCGGATCGACGACCGCGCCGGCCGGCCGATATTCGGCCGACTGGGCATCGAGGACCTGGATTTCCTTGCCGGCCTTGCGAAAGAATCCCGCCTTCGCCTTCTGGCCGAGCGCACCTTTGGCAACCAGTGCACGGAGCACCGGCGGCGGCGCAAACAGTGCGTGCCACGGATCTTCGGGCAGCGTGTCATGCATGGTCGCGATGACGTGCGCCATGGTGTCCAGGCCGACCACATCGGCCGTCCGGTAGGTGGCGCTTTTGGCGCGACCGATGGCCGGGCCCGTCAGTGCATCGACGACATCGAAACCCAGTCCGAACGCCTGGGTGTGATGCATGGTGGCCAGGATCGAAAAAATGCCGACGCGGTTGGCGATGAAGTTGGGCGTGTCCCTGGCGCGCACCACGCCCTTGCCGAGGGTGGTAGTGACAAACGTTTCGAGCGCATCCATGAGTGCCGGAGCCGTGCCCGTCTGGGCGATGAGCTCCACCAGATGCATGTACCGCGGCGGATTGAAGAAATGAATCCCGCAAAAACGCGGCCGGAGCGTGCCGGGCAGGACCTGCGCCAGCGCTTCGATCGATAACCCGGAAGTATTCGACGCGACAATGGCGTGTGGAGCAATGTGCGGCGCGATCCGGGCATACAGGTCACGCTTCCAGTCCATGCGCTCCGCAATGGCTTCGATCACGAGGTCGCACGCGCCAAGGCTTGCAAGGTCGCGGTCATAGTTGGCGGCGGTGATGGCGCCGACGCGATCCTTGGCCGCGAACGGTGCGGGCTCGAGCTTCGCGAGCCCCGCGAGCGCGCGCGCAACGATGCCATTGGGATCGCCCTCTTTCGGCGCGAGATCGAAGAGCACCACCGGCACGCCGGCATTGGCCAGATGGGCGGCGATTTGCGCCCCCATGACTCCCGCGCCCAGGACGGCGGCTCTGCGGACCAGGAGCCTTTCGGAATTACTTTCGTGCACGCGTTGCTTCGTCGGAAAGCGACACTCCGGCGCCCTCCAGGCGATGCATGAGTGCCAGGAGGGCGTGCGGCAACTTACCTGAACCGGTAGTTGATCTGGCCGGACACGATCACCACGTTGCTCTTGTA
>JBDUCE010000303.1:0-4087 GCA_040003635.1 Betaproteobacteria bacterium | reverse complement strand
GCGGCTCGATCACCTGCACCGGCGCGCCATCCTGCACCGCGAACCGCGTGCGCAGCGCCGGATGCCGATGCGCAAGCGCTGCCAACGCTGCGGTGAGCGCGTCGATATCCAATGGCCCTCGAAGCTCGAGCGTGTATGCCAGCGTGTACACCGGCGACGCGGAATGGATTTCGTGTAGCACCCACATGCGCTGTTGCGCGAACGAAAGCGGCGCGACGATGGGTCCGCTGCGTGAAAAGCGCGCCGTCACCGGTGGACGATTGGCGGCCTGCATCAGATCGCCCCACCGCGCGCGGACGTTCTCGTACGGCTGACGGCAGACGCACGTCGCAACCGGATCGAGACGGTACGCAAGCGCCGCATGTCAGCGCCCCCTTCGCTTCACGTCTGCCCGAATCGCGCGCGGCATTGGCACGGAAAGCCCCGCGCGTTGCGTCCGCGCTATCGGGTCCCCCAGCCCGGTGCCCGCAACCGGAAGGTGCTGGCGAGCCTCGATCAAACGTGCCATCCCTCCCAGCGTGGCCGCTTCGCCAAAAAGCGCTTGCAGCGAAAGCGTCACACCGAAGACACGTTCGATGCGCGCCAGCAGCCGCGCGCCGCACAATGAATCGCCTCCAGCCAGGAAGAAATCGTCGCCGCGCTGCACGTGCTGCCGCCCGAGCACCGAGCACCACAGGGGCGCGAGTTGCGCTTCGACGGGTAGCGATGCAGTGCCGTCGTCGCCATCCTGTGGCTTGGCGTCACTGCGCACCTGCACCAGTTGGGCGAGCTCGGCGCGCAGCAGCTTGCCCGCAGGATTGCGCGGGAGACGCTCGAGAAAGTACACCCGCCGCGGGGCCCGCATGCCGCCGAGACGCTGGCGCGCCTCCGCCAACACGCCGGCTTCGTCGAGCGACGCGTGGCCATCGCGTACCACGGCCGCGACCACTTCCTCGCCCAGCCGGGGATGCGGCACACCGAATGTTGCGGCTTCCTTCACGCCGCACATCGTCTCCAGCACACGGTCAATTTCCACGGGGGAGATCTTCTCCCCACCACGATTGATAAGCTCCTTCAGCCTTCCCATCAGATGCACGCAGCCGTCCGCATCGACACAGCCGAGATCGCCGGTTCGATACCATCCGTCGACAAACGCCTGCGCGGTCAGGGCCGGCTCGTCGAAGTAGCCATCGAATACCATCGGGCCGCGCACGATGATCTCGCCGACGCCGCCCGTAATGTCGATGCGACCGGCAGTATCGAGTGTCGCCAGTTCCACATCCACCAGCCGCCCCACCGTGCCGCGCTTGCGTGGCAACGGCGGCAGCGGATCGTGCGCGATCACGCACGTCTCGGTCGCCGAATAGCCGACCAGCACCGGCGCGCGCAACGCCTCCTCGAGACGATCGATCTCGCGCGGCTCGAGGCGGCCCGAGCCCACGCGAAGGAAACGCAGACATCCGGCATGACCTCGCTGCTGCCGTTCGTCCAGACCGGCGAGCAGGTCGCGACAAAGCGTGAAGCCGGCGCTCAACACTGTCGGGCGAAACTCTTCGAGCGCCGCGAGCAGCCCGCCGACATCGGCTTCGTCCAGACATAGCACCGAGGCACCATTGAGCAGCGGATCGAGGAGCGCGGCGCGAAGGCCGTGCGACAGATGGAGCGGTAGGACATGGCACCCGACGTCGTTCGCGTCGTAGCGCAGCCATCGCCCCATGGTAGGCGCCCGCAGCAGCTCCTGCTGATGCGACAGCGGCACGATCTTCGGCTGGCCGGTGGTGCCGGAGGTGACGACGAGATACGCGTGCTCGGGTTGGGCAGCCGCGTGCCGGGCGAGGGAAGCGCCTCTTCTTTCCAGGTGTAAGGTGTGGCGTCCAGCGGGCGCCTCGCCATCCAGCACCTTCAAGTGCACCTCCGCGATGCCGCGCTCGCGTGCAGCCGCAATGAAAGCATGTTCGCCATGCGCCGCGACGACGACCGCCTTCGGCCGCAAGCGATCGAGCAACGCGCCGTACGCCTCGCGACCGAGTGCGGGGTTGAGCGGAGCAAAGGTAGCGGAAACCGGAAAGCAGGCACACGCCGCCGCGAGCGCATTGCGGTCGGTGATCACGCCGGCGACCACATCGCCCGGAGCGATGCCCCATTCGCCGAAGCGCTCACGAACGTACGCGATCTGGACGCCGAGCTCCGCGAACGTGAGCGCTGGACGTCCCGGCGCCAGGAGCGCGGCAGTCGCGGGCTGCGCTGCGGCTCGAGCCAGAAGCGCCTGCGCAATCGTGGTGTGCGGGAGCGCGGTCATTCAGTGCCGCCGCGCACGTTGGCGCTCAATGGCCACGGAATTGCAACCGTAGTTGCGCGTGCAACGCACTCAAAAGCGCTTCGAATCTGCCGAACAGCCAAGCCTCGGCGCTATGGTGTTCGTGCCGCTTGCGCCACAGCACATACAGGAGAGTGAAGTAGGCCACCGCGGCGCTCGCAGCGATGAGTGCCAGCTCGACGATTTGGGCGCCGGCACCCGACGGCGGCGGCCGGCCCCACTGCAGCCAGGCAACGAATCCGGCCATGATTGCCGTGGCGCATGCAGGCCGTACGAGCATGGCGGCGAGCTCGCGGCTGCGCAGCCCGATGGTCCTGCGGAGAGTCTTCAAATAAAGGGGCAGCGAGCACACTGAACCCGCGAGCAGAGCGACGGCCGCGCCCGGCGCGCCCCACGCCGGGACGAGCCACAGCATGAGGGGCAACGCGAGCAGGAGGTCGAAGGCCAGCACCAGGCTCGCGCTGCGCGCATTGCCCACGGCGAGGATCACGTTGTGCGCCGTGCTGAGGAGAACGAGCAGCACGCCGTTGAGTGCCAGCAGTTGAACGAGCGGCACCGCCGCGAGCCATTGCGTGCCTAGCAGCAGCGGGACGACGCGCCCCGCAAGAAGGCAAAGACCGGCTGCGGCCGGCAACGCGAGAAGCATCAGCACGGAGGTGACGCGCAGATAGCTGTGGCGCAGGAGGGCGATGTCGCCGGCGAGGGACACATATCCGGGAAACACCGCGCGATGCACCGGAGCGACCATTTCGCGCGGAATGCGGGCGATCTCGCGCGCCATGGCCAGCGAGCCCAGCGCGGCGGTGCCGGCGAAGCGACCGACGATGAGATCGGCCATCCGCTGGTGCAGTGCCTCCACGACGGCGGTCATGAACAGCCACTTCGAGAATTGCAGCAGCTCGCGGATCCCGGCCGTGGCCACGCGCGGACGGTACGGGTGCATCGCGTAGCTCAGCAGCACCGCGATGCAGGTGCCGCCAAAGTTGCCGGCGAGCAGCGCCCAGTAGCTCCTGAACACGAACGCCAGCGGAATCGTGACCAGAACCGAGGTAGCGAGCCGCCGCGCGAGGAGGAAGCGGAATTCGCGGTCGAACTGCAGATCCTTGCGAAAGCGCACGATGCCAACGTTCTCGAAGCCCTGGATAGCACGCGCGCCGGCGAGCACGAGCATCACCCCAACAAGCCGCGGATCTCCGTACAGCGCGGCGAGCGGCCATGCGAGCGCGGCCATCGCCAGCGCCATCGCCAAGCCCAGCGCTACGTTGAATGTCCACACCGCATCGAAGTGCGCGCGCGCCGCATCCTGACGCTGGATGAGCGCCGTGTCGAAACCGAATGAGCCGAGGATCTCCAGCAAGGCGAGCACCGACATCGCCAGCGCCATCACGCCGAAATCCGAAGGCACGAGAAGACGCGCCAGAACCATGACGCTGGCGAGTGCAATGCCGCGTTCGAGCACCTTGTAGAGAATCATCCATCCCGCGCCGCTGACCATGCTGGCCATGCGGCGGTCGGTCGACGACGTCGTTTCGGTGCTGTTCGCAATCACGTGTGCTTTCCTGCGCCGCGCGCGGCGTGCCCGTGCGCCGATGGGAAGGAGATGCCTCCCACGGCTGGCATCGGATGCCGGCCCTGGGTGCATAGTAAGGCAGACGGACGCGAGCAGCCACCCCGCGCGGCGGTTGCAGGTGCAGCGAACTCGCTGCGGAGCAGTGTCCACTACAGCAGTATCTGTATGACACGATGCATGCACTGTGCATCCGCAGTGCGTGAGCGCGCGGGTTTCGGTAG
>JBDUCE010000302.1:0-4091 GCA_040003635.1 Betaproteobacteria bacterium | reverse complement strand
GCGCACGCGATACTGTGATGCTCAATGGGGACAGCGCCCGGAGTGTCCGACTAGCCTCAACAACGACCAGGGCGGTTAGCAGCCTGTGAGGGCGCGCTGGCGAGCACACCCATCTACGATCATGGGGGTTGCTGGGTAGGACGCGCCGCCAGCCGTCCATCCTTCGAGCATCCCCAAAACGAAACCGGCTGGATCAGCCGGTTCGTCGTCATCGTGCCACGCGTGGCCCGCCTGGCATCCTCTTCAGCCGGCGGCGCCCGGCCCGCGGCGCTGCTGGAAGCGCTCCTGCATCTTCTCGCGAAACTGTTGCAGGCGGGACATCCGCTTCGAGAGCTGGTCCTTCACCACCGCCTTCTGCTCGGGCGAGAACGTTGCGTACAGATTGAGCCACTCGCTGCGAATCTGGACATGTTGCGCGCGGTTTTGCTGTTGCACCTCGTCGCTGACCGCCGCGACTGCCGCGAGATTGGGCTCGGCCTTGGCAAGCTCCGCGGTGAGCGTGTCGCGTACTCGCGCACGATTGGTGCGGCCCGCCTGGTGTGCCGCCTTGGTATCCGCCACCGCATTGTCCCAGGCGAGTTGCTGGGAGGTATTGAGATTGAGCTGGCCCTTGGCTTCCTGCAGTGCATGGGCAACGAGCGATTCCGCGCCGCCGCCGGGGCGCATCGGCTGGGCCAGTGCCGTGCCGGCCACGCTCAACGTCAGCATGGCAGCGAGTGTTGCGACGGTGCGAAGCGCACGGCGGCGGGTTTTGCGTGGCGTGGAGTTCGGAGAGTCCATGTGATTTCCTTTGCGGGTTGGGCGACGTAAAGAAGTTCGAAGCCCGGATAGCCACCTCAACTACCGGCAGCCCGGCAGGCTCTGTAACGTTGGACTCCATTGTGTGCGCGCGTTCGCGAGGGAACGCACCGTAGTGCAACCAACAGTTGCCGATACGCGCGGGCGTTACAATCGGTTACAAGCATTGCATCGGCCTTGTCCGCAAGGCGCGTTTAATCGGGTTTCCCAGATGAGTACCAAGCCGACCCCGCACAAGATCCTCGTCGTCGATGACGATGTCCGCCTCCGCGACCTTCTGTCGCGCTACCTCGACGAGCAGGGTTTCTTGGTCAGCACGCTGCCGGACGCGAGCCAGCTCGACCGCAAGCTGCAGCGCGACCCGCCGCATCTCGTGGTGCTCGATCTGATGTTGCCGGGTGAGGATGGCCTTGCCGTATGCCGGCGCCTGCGCGGTGCCGGCGACACCACGCCCATCATCATGCTGACGGCGAAGGGCGAAGACGTGGACCGCATCGTGGGCCTGGAAATGGGCGCCGACGATTATCTGCCGAAGCCATTCAATCCGCGCGAGCTGGTGGCGCGCATCCATGCCGTACTGCGCCGGCACCACGAGCAGCTCGTGCCGGGCGGGCCCTCGCTCGAAGGACGCATCGCCTTCGGGCCGTTCGAGCTCGATCTTGCGGCGCGAACCCTGCGCGATGCCGCACAAACGATCCATCTCACCACCGGCGAGTTTTCGCTCGTGAAGGTGTTCGTGACCCACCCGCGGCAGCCCTTGGCGCGCGAAAAGCTGATGATGCTCGCGCGCGGCCGTGACCACGATCTCTTCGACCGCGCCATCGACGTGCAGGTGTCGCGGCTGCGCAAGCTGATCGAGCCCGATCCCGCCAATCCCCGCTATATCCAGACGGTATGGGGCTTCGGCTACATGTTCGTGCCCGGCGACACCCAACCCGCGGAAGCCTCGCCAGAGGACGCGTGACCCTCTGGCCGCGCTCGCTCTTCGGGCGGCTGGCCCTGCTGCTCCTGACGGTGCTGCTGGTGGCGGTGGCGGTCACCATCCTTCTTTTTCGGCAGGATCGCGCCGCGCTGCTCGCGCGCCAGTTCAGCGACACCAAGATCGTGCAGTTGCAGGCCTTGCGCTCCGCACTGGAGGGGGTCAGCCCTGACGGACGACGTGAAACCTTGCGCCGAATCGGTCGCGAATATGGCGTGCGCATCGTTGCCGAAGCCGATCGTCCGGCGGTCGGCGGCCAGCCTGCGGGTCCCATCCTGGCGGAGCTGGAGCGCCGCCTCCATGCGGCGCTCGGCGACGGAACGGCCCTGCGTATCCAGCCGCGTTTGCAGTTGCTGTGGGTGCGCGTGGCGGCCGATGGCGCCGGTTACTGGGTCGCCTTCCCGCTGCCGCGCCGGCCGCAGGCGGAGGACATTCCGTCACGCGCAGCCATCTGGAGTGTTATTGTCGCGGCCTTCCTGCTGCTGGCCGCGTTCCTGTTCGCGCGCTATCTCGCCCGTCCGCTGCGCGAGCTCAACCAGGCGGTGGATCTCGTCGGGCGCGGCGAAACACCGCCGCCGCTGCCGGAGTCGGGACCCTCCGAGATCGCCAGTCTCAATCGCGGCTTCAACCGGATGCTGCACAACCTTCACCAGCTCGAGCAGGATCGGGCGTTGCTGCTCGCGGGAGTGTCGCATGACCTGCGCACTCCCCTTGCGCGATTGCGGCTCGGGCTCGAGATGGCGGTACGCGACGAGCCGGCGAAACGCGGCATGACCGATGACATCGAAGAAATGGATCGCGTCATCGGCCAGTTTCTGGATTTCGCGCGTACCGAGCGCGAGGCGATGATCGAGCGGACGGACCCCAACGCCGTCGTGGCTGCCACCGTCGAACGCTACGGCCGCGCCGGCAAGACCGTCGCCTTCCGTCCCGGTGCGGTAGCGCCGATTCCGCTGCGAACCACGGCCTTTGCACGCCTGGTGGGCAACCTGGTCGACAACGCCCTCGCCTACGGTGCGCCGCCGGTAGAGGTGTCCACCACTACCGTGCCGGGCCGTTTCGTACTCGAGGTCGCTGACCGCGGCCCCGGCATTCCCCCCGATCAGGTCGAACGCCTGAAACAGCCCTTCACCCGCGCCTCGCCGGCGCGCGCTAATGCCGTGGGTATCCCGGGTGCAGGGTTGGGCCTCGCGATCGTGGAGCGCATTTCCCGTCTGCACGGCGGCACCTTCAGCCTCCTTTCGCGCGAAGGGGGCGGCACCGTGGCGCATGTCGAGCTGCCGGATGGCGCAATCGGGGCGCCGCCGTAAACGCGAAAACGCCTCACGCCCCAAAATCGGAGGCGAGCGGCAACAGGAGTGCCGTCGCCATCGCGGCGATGCCCTCACCGCGACCGGTGAGCCCCAGGTGCTCGGTGGTGGTTGCCTTCACGCTCACCTGCCCCGGCTCGCAACCGAGGTCAGCAGCGATATTCGCGCACATGGCTTCTGCGTGCGGAGCGATCCGCGGTGCCTGCGCCACCACCGTGGCATCGACATTGCCGATGCCATAGCCGCGACTTCTCGCCAGGTCCGCAACCTGGCGCAACAGCACCCGGCTATCCGCATCCTTCCACCGGGAATCGCTATCCGGGAAATGCCGGCCAATGTCACCGAGCGCCAGGGCACCGAGCACGGCATCGCAAATCGCATGAATCAGCACGTCGGCATCGGAATGGCCTTGCAATCCCCGCTCGTACGGAATGGGCACACCCCCCAGCACCAGGCGGCGTCCCACCACCAGCGCATGCACGTCGAATCCCTGGCCGATGCGGATGCTCATCCCGGGACCTCGCCACCCCTCGCCGCGCGCCTTGGCGCGTGGCCGCTGTCACCTTCCTGCAACTGCAGAATGGCCGTTGCCAGCGCGAGATCATCGGCCGTCGTGATCCGGACGTTATGCGTGCTTCCCTGCACCAGGATCGGGCGGCCGCACGCGCCTGTTGCCGCAAGCGCCTCGACGGCCTGCGCTTCGTCGGTCATGGCTTCGCTGCCATCGAGCGCGAGCGCGGCGCGCAGCACGCCATGACGAAAGACCTGCGGCATCTGTGCTTCCCAAAGATTGGCGCGCGATTCGGTGCGCCGGACATGCGGTAGCGGACGCGACGCGTCGTGATCGGTGGCGCGTTTGAGGGTGTCGGCCACCGGCACCGCCAGAAAACCGCCCACCGGATCATCCGCAACACACGTCATCAGCCGGCGCAGCGCATCGGGCGGCACGCAAGGCCATGAGGCATCGTGCACCAGAATCCAGTCGCTTTCCACGAACTGCGGCG
>JBDUCE010000301.1:0-4103 GCA_040003635.1 Betaproteobacteria bacterium | reverse complement strand
ACCGGTGGGCGTGCTTTGGCGGCTAGTGTAGCGGCGGGGTCCCCGGTTTGTCCATGTAAACAAGGATTCGCGCGCACCCGGCGGCGAGCCGACCCGAACGGCGCGCCGCCTATAATCCCGCCATGATTTCCAGTCCACCCCGGGCAGGTGCCCTGTCGCCCATTTTGCGCACGAGCGAGGTGCGCGCGATCGAGCAACGGGCACGCGCGGCGCCCCTCATGGAGCGTGCCGGTATCGCCGCCGCGGAAATGGCCCGCGCCCTCGTCGGGAGCGGCAACGCCGGCGGCAAGGTGCTGGTGCTGGCGGGACCCGGCAATAACGGCGGCGACGCCTTCGTGGCCGCGCGCCGATTGCGCGAGGGGTTCTTCGACGTCACGGTGGTGTTCGCCGGCAACCTCGCCGCGCTGCCGCCCGATGCGGCGGCCGCCTTGAGCGCCTTCACCGTCGCGGGCGGGGTCATCACGTCATCGCTCCCTCGTGAGTGGCGCGGCGCGCTTATCATCGATGGCATGTTCGGAATCGGCCTCACCCGCCCGGTCGGGTCGCCGTATGCCGAATGGATCGCATGGGCCAACGGCGCGAACATACCCATTCTCGCCCTCGACATTCCGTCGGGGCTGCATGCCGACACGGGCCTGGCAACGGGTCCCGTCATCGTGGCGGCTGCAACGTCCACCTTCATTGGTTTGAAACCCGGACTGCTGACTGGGGATGGACCGGATCTTTGCGGTCATCTGCATATGCACGCGCTTGCCATCGATGACGCTGCCGTTGCCGGCGCGGCCGGACATCGGCTGACGTGGCCGGAGCTTGCCGCGATGCTACCTGATGCCTTGTGTCGACGCCGCAGGAATGTTCACAAGGGCATCTTCGGCACGGTTGCCGTCATCGGCGGCGCGCCGGGCATGATCGGTGCCCCTCTGCTCGCCGGCCGCGCAGCGCTGCACGTTGGCGCCGGACGGGTTCGCGTCGGCTTCGCTGCGCGCGCGCATCCCAGCGTCGATTTCGATGCCCCGGAGCTCATGCTCGGCACTGCGCGGGCAGCGCTTGATGCCGGCGCCGACGTGGTGGTCATGGGGCCGGGCCTTGGCACCGCAGCCCGCACTGCGGATCTGCTGGGCCAGGCATTGGCATTGCCGACGGCGCTCGTGCTCGATGCCGATGCACTGAACCTCATCGCCAAGGATCGCCGGTTGCGCGACGCGCTGCGCGAGCGCGGCCACCCGACGCTTCTGACGCCGCATCCGGCTGAAGCGGGGCGCCTTCTCGGTGTGGATACCGAAAAGATCCAGGCTGATCGCGTGGCCGCGTGTCTCGAAATGGCGCGCACCCTCAACGCGCATGTGGTGCTCAAAGGTGTGGGCAGCGTGCTGGCCGCGCCCGATGGCCGCTGGGACATCAATGCCAGCGGCAACCCCGGCTTGTCCGCTGCGGGATCAGGTGACGTGCTGGCAGGATTTGCCGGCGCGATGCTTGCGCAGCATCTCGAGCCGCACACGGCGCTGCGCTATGCGGTGTGCCTGCATGGGGCGGCGGCGGATGCGCTCGTCGACCTGGGCCACGGGCCCCTCGGAATCCTCGCGTCGGAGCTCGCGAACGCCGCCCGCGGGTTGCTCAACGCGGCGGCGCGCGAGGTCTGATCCGCGGACGCATTAGGGCATCAGGATGGTCGCGCCGGTGGTCCCACGCGATTCGAGTGCTCGGTGCGCGTCTGCTGCCTGGCTCAAGGGGAACGTCTGGCGTGGCTCGCTCTCGAGCTTGCCGGAGCGCACCAGAGCGAACATCTCCTCGGCCATCGCGGCCAGCTCGGTGCGCTTGGCGGCATACGTGAACAGTGTCGGTCGCGTCGCATAAAGCGATCCCTTCTGCGCGAGCAGCGCGATGTCGAAGGCCGCGATCGGACCCGACGCACTGCCAAAGCTCACGAACAATCCGCGCGGCTTGAGGCAATCGAGCGATCCGGCGAAAGTATCTTTGCCGATCGAATCGTAGACGACGGGCACGCCTGCTCCGGCAGTGATTGCCTTCACCCGCTCGACGAAATTCTCCCGCGTGTAGACGATTGCGTGGGTGCAGCCGTGCGCGCGAGCGAGCTCCGCCTTGGCGTCGGAGCCGACCGTGCCGATCATGGTGACGCCGAGCGCGCGCGCCCACTGGCAGGCGATCAGCCCCACGCCGCCCGCTGCGGCGTGGAACAGGATCGTGTCACCGGATTTAAGCGCATACGTTTGACGGAACAGGTACTGGACCGTCAACCCCTTGAGCATCAGCGTGGCAGCGACTGCATCGCTCACGCCCTCGGGAATTTTCACCAGGCGGTCGGCCGGCATCACCCGCACTTCGCTGTACGCACCGGTCGGGCCGCCGCTGTAAGCCACGCGATCGCCGGGTTTCACCCAGTCCACCCCGGATCCGGTCGCTTCCACGACCCCGGCGCCCTCGAGACCGATGCCGGCGGGCAGCGCGAGCTTGTAGAGCCCGGTGCGGTGATAGGTGTCGATGTAGTTGACGCCGATGGCAGTGTGACGAACCCGCGCTTCGCCGGGTGCGGGCTCGCCAACGGCGACGTTTTCGTAACGCAGCACTTCGGGACCGCCGACGGCGTGAATGCGAATGGCGTTGGGCATGTCAAATCCTTTGGAGAGTCGAGCCGGACAGCCGGCGAACACTTCGCACTTTAGACGACATTTGCCTCGGCGGCCGGCGGGCTACGGCAACAACCGCCGCATCGCTTTTTGCACCTTTACCTGATCTTTTCCGGCAAGGCGCCCGAGCTTCCCGCGAACGAGTCGATGGTCGAGCGTGAATACCTTGAAGCGCAGGATCGATGGTGCGGGAAGCCCGGCCGCCTCGAGATCGCCGATCGGAACATCGAGCGGCCACGGCGCATGGCCTGCTGACGTGATCATCGCCATAACACTATGTCCCGCGGGACGGTTGAAGGCCACACCGTCGGAGATCACCAGCACCGGCCGGTTTCTTTCGGCCTCCCGGTCGGTGAACGGAAACGGCACACGCACGACATCGAAGCGCTCATAGTTTGCCATACGCCTTCTCGTCTTCGGCTGTATGCCACTCGCTCAACGTGGCTTGAACCGCCTGCAAGTACTCGACGTCGATCGCTTGTATCCGGCGCACGGCAACGCGACCGCTCGGCTCGATGTCCCACGCGATCAGATCGCCGGGTTTGCTCTTGAGGGCGGCGCGCACTTCCTGCGGGACCGTTGTCTGTCCTTTGGCAGTGATTTTCGAGACTGCGGACATGGACGCCTCCGGACGCATTACGTCCTTACCATCTTACCACAAGGAACGTAGGACCTGGGCCAGGGCCGGCGGGCCACCAAGGAGGATACCTACGCGAGCAGGGCGCGCACGGTGGCAAGGCCGGCAACGGTGAGCAACAGCGAGCCCGCGAGATGCGTGAACGCGAGACCGGCGGCCGGCCCATAGTCGCCGCGCAGCATCAGTTGCGTTACCTCCGCCGAAAAAGTCGAGAACGTGGTGAGTCCTCCCAGGCAGCCGGTGATCACAAAAAGCCGTATCTCCGGTGGCAGGTCCTGGCGGGCGGCGAAGAAGCCTACCGCGAGACCGACCAGATAACCGCCGGCCAGATTGGCGAGGAGCGTGCCCAGGGGAAATGCCGGAGATCGCGCATTCAATGCGACCGCAAGCCCCCAGCGCACCCATGCGCCGATTGCGGCGCCAATACCTACGGCAAGGAATGCACCAGCCATCGGCCGATTATACGGGCGAGCACTGGATCGCTCGAGCGCGACCCCGCTCGGGCTATCGTCATCCACGCGAACGCGGGGACCCATTTGACCTTGGAGCGGTGCTTACTCTGAAGCCGAAAAATGGTTCCCCGCGTTCGCGGGAATGACGGGCGACCTCCTCGCCCGTTCGATAAGCAGAAGTGGGTGAGGGGAATTGCCCCGCTCGATAAGCAACCTGTCGACGCTTCACACATCGGAATCCGAATCCCCAGTCCGGCAACGCTCCCGGCGAACGCCGCTAACGCACGAACTGATCGACATAGGCGACACCCAGTCCATTGGCGGCGTAATGCGCCCGGCACATGTCGATCTTCGTCCAGACATCCTCGT
>JBDUCE010000017.1:0-13925 GCA_040003635.1 Betaproteobacteria bacterium | reverse complement strand
GAGTCGGCGACCGGTCGCGTGCGCTGCCAGTTGAAGACGATGGAAGGCGTCGAGGCGAACACGGTGTGGACGTGGAATGCGATTGGCAAGCAGGCCGGCGCCTGGGGACTGGAGAAGGAGGCGTCCGAAGCGACGACCGGCTTCCTCCTCAACCACCTCATCTCCGAAGTCCTGCCGCCGCGGCCGGGTGATCGCCGTGTGACCAATTCGGACCCTATCACCGGGCAGGCGGCGTGGTTCGACTTACGGGTGAAGGTTTCCAAGGCCAAGCCGGGCGAAACCGGCGTCTGGCCCGAGTTTCCTGCCGTGAAGCTCCTGCCCTGGGACGACGGTCATCGACCGGATCTCCTGCGCTATGACTCGAAGCCGGCGGGCGTGCCGCGTGCTTGACCGCCGGCGCGCACACCCTTCCAACATGCGGTTCTAAACAGAGCGATCCCCATGAAGCTCGGACTCGTCATCGACCTCGATACTTGCGTCGGCTGTCACGCCTGTGCCATCGCGTGCAAGGAATGGAACGCCTCGTCGTCGGTGTCGGGTCCGCTCTCCGATTACCAGCCGTACGGCAAGGAACCCTCGGGCGTCTGGTTCAACCGCATCCGGCATTACGAGATCGGCGAGTACCCGACGAACAAGACCCTCAACCTGCCGATGTCGTGCATGCATTGCGAGGATGCCGAATGCGTGACGGTCTGTCCGACGGGGGCCTCGTACAAGCGGCCCGAGGACGGCATCGTGCTGATCGACCAGGACAAGTGCATGGGCTGCAACCTGTGCGCGTGGGCGTGTCCCTACGGCGCGCGCGAGCTCGACCAGGACTCCGGCACAATGAAGAAATGCACGCTGTGCGTCGACCGGATCTACGACCTCGAGCTACCCGTCGAGGAGCGGCAGCCGGCGTGCGTGCTGGCGTGTCCGGCGCATGCGCGGATGTTCGGCGATCTCGATGACCCGAACTCCGAGGTGTCACAGACCGTGCGCGAGCGCCACGGCTTCGGCCTCATGCCCGAACTGGGCTACAAGCCGGTGAACCAATATCTGCCGATCCGCGAGGTGAAACCGGCTCCGGTCATGAACGCTGCGCCGCCGATCACCGACGGCGCCAGGCAGTTCATCAATCGGATCATCAACCGTTGATGCGCCGGCCGCCATGAAGCCAACGCTGTCGGTCATCTTTTTCACGGTGAGCTCAGGGGCCGGTTTCGGCCTCATGGCGCTGCTCGTGCTGGCCGACGTTCTGCAGTGGGGTGGGGGATTGAGCGGTGGCGCGATAGTGGGGGCAGGGTTGATTGCGCTGGCGCTGGTCACGGCGGGTCTGCTCTCGTCGACGCTTCACCTTGCGAATCCGAAGAATGCCTGGCGCGCGTTCTCGCGCTTCCGGACGTCATGGCTTTCGCGCGAAGGCGTGTTCGCGGTCGCGTTTTATCCGTTTGCATTATGCTATCTGTTGCTCGCCTATCTCGATATCGCCGGTGTGCCGCGGGCCATCGTAGGCGCCGGTACGATTGCACTGGCCTGGATCACGGTTTATTCCACAGGGATGATCTACGCCAGCCTCAAGCCGATCCCGCAGTGGCATACCCCGCTGGTGCCGATCGCGTATTTCGTCCTGGGCCACTATTCGGGTGCCTTGCTGCTGTTTGCCGTACTCGTCTATGGCGGACAGGGCGCTCCGGTGTACCTGTACTCGGCGCTGACCTGGCTGGCGCTCGCGGCCGCCGTCAAGGCGATCTACTACGCGTGGATGCGCCGGCCAGGCGTGGGCGCAACGATCAATACCGCGACGGGCATTTCGCGTGCGCGCGTGCGGCTGCTCGACGACGGGCACAGCCATGGGACGTTCCTGACCAACGAGTTCGGCTTCATTCTGGCCCGCAAGCATGCGGTGCTCGGCAAGGTGCTCGTATTCGTGGTCGGATTTCTCGTTCCGCTCGGTGCGCTGCTCCTCGCGCCTCCGGTCTTCGTAGCGGCACTCTTCGCTGCCGCCGCGGCCACCGCCGGTTTGATCGTCGAGCGGTGGTTCTTCTTCGCCGAGGCGCGCCACGTCGTCAGGCTCTATCACGGCCTATGAAAACATCCGCCTCAAGCGCCCGTGACTGCAGGGTCATCCTGGCGTGCGCATGCGCGATTCTCATGGCCTCGGTGGGCATTCGGCAGGCGTTCGGTCTGTTTCTGGCGCCGATGAGCGCCGATCTGGGCATCGGACGGGGTACCTTCGGCTTTGCCATCGCGCTCCAGAATCTGCTGTGGGGACTGCTGCAGCCGTTCACCGGAATGTTCGCCGACAAACATGGCGCCGGCCGCGTGCTGGTGCTTGGCGCGATCCTGTATGCCGCCGGTCTGATCCTGATGGCGTTTTCGACCTCGCCCTTGATGCTGGACTGGAGTGCGGGTGTCCTGATCGGACTGGGGCTGTCCGCGTGCTCCTTCGGCGTCGTGATGGGCGTGGTTGCGCGTACGTTTGGTCCCGAGCAGCGTAGTTGGGCGCTCGGAATTGCCGGGGCCGGGGGATCGTTCGGCCAGTTCGCGATGCTGCCCTTCGGCCAGTCCCTGATCAGCGCAGCAGGATGGAAAGGGGCGCTGTTCCTGCTTGCCGCGACGATGATGCTGGTCGTCGTTCTGGCCGTACCGCTCGCCGGCAAGCCCGCGATTCCGGCCGGCAACGATCCGCACAACATTCGCGCAGCGCTGGGACAGGCGATGGCGGACAACGGTTTCTGGTTCCTCACCGCGAGCTTCGCCGTTTGCGGGTTCCAGACGGTGTTCCTGATGATTCACCTGCCCGTGTTCATCCTCGACCACGGGCTGCCCTCATCCGTGGGCGTGACGGCGCTGGCCATTGTCGGCCTGTGCAACACCGTCGGCTCCTACTGCTGCGGGCTGCTCGGCAGCCGCTTTCGCAAGAAGCGGGTGCTTAGCGTAATCTTCGCTTTTCGTGCCGTGGTTATCGCGATCTATGTCGCGCTGCCTGTGACGCCGCTCTCGACCTACCTGCTGGCGATGGCAATCGGCCTCACCTGGCTTGGCACCGTACCGCTCACCAACGCGCTGGTTGCGGATATCTTCGGCGTCCGGTATCTGTCGACGCTGTTCGGCATCGCGTTTCTCGGCCATCAGATCGGCAGCTTCTTCGGCGCCTGGTACGGTGGGTATGTGTTTGATGCAACCGGGTCTTACCAAATCGTGTGGCTGCTGTGCATCGCAATGAGCGTGCTGGCCGCCATCCTGTGCTGGCCGATCGACGATCGTGCGCGGGCGAGCCCTCGCGTCGAGAGCGTTGCGCGCGCATGAGCGGTGTCCCGGCGGTCCGTTGCCGCGCGCGTGCAAAGTCAGATTCGACGCCAGGGCGGCGAGCGCCCTGCGGGATGGATTGATGGCAAACGCAGTCCCCGGCTCGCTTGAGTCCTTCATCGACGTTCTCCCGTGGCCGGCGGCGGTCGTGGCGGACTCCGGGCAGGTGACGCACCTCAACCCGGCGATGGAAGCTCAAGGCCTGCGTCTGGCGCGGCACCAGCCGCGGCACCTTCGGTCGCTCTTCCCCGTATACAGCGCCGCGCTGCAAAGCGATCCGCCGTGGCTCACGCCCGCGCAGGTCGATGTCGAGCGGCAGTCCGCGAGCGGTCCTGTGCACGAGAGGGTCTACGTCTTTCGCCATGGCCTGCAGAACGGCATCGTGGTCTGCGACGAAACCCGTTTGCACGAGCTCGAAACAGGCTACGCGCAAAATTCGCGTCTCGCCTCGCTCGGGTTCCTGCTGGCGAGCGTCGCGCACGAGGTCAACAACCCGCTGGCGGCGATCAGCTCGATGGTCCAGATTATCCAGTCGAAGCGTGGGGTATCCAGCGAAATTCGGGAGAAGGGGACCAACCTCATTGCGGAGAACACCCGTCGGCTGCTTCTCATCACGCGCAAGCTGACAAGCTTCGCGCGCGTCGACGATACGGTTCGCACGCGATTTTCGATGGACACCGCGATCGACGAGGCTTTTCTGCAGCTCAGGTACGATAGCATGGGCGAAACGGTCGAATTCGAGCACCAGCGGGAGCCGAAGGCGATCGTTCTGGGCTACCAGGATCAGGCCCAGCAGGTTTTTTTCAATCTCTTTCTCAACGCCGCGCAGGCATTGAAAGGACGCGGAACGATAAGCGTGATCACCGAGTGCGCGACGCCCGCCGAAGTGACCGTCAACGTTAGCGACACGGGGCCCGGCATCCCCGAGGCCGATCTCACCCGTATCTTCGAGCCGTTCTTCACGACCAAGCCGAGCGGCGACGGAATTGGCCTCGGCCTCGCGATCTGCAACGAGATCGTCCAGGAACATGGGGGCAGCATCATGGCGAAGCGCAACGCCATCGGCGGCGCGCTCTTCCGGCTCAAATTCCCGCTCGCTCCGGATGCGGGTCGCGCTAAGCGATGAAAACTGCCAAGTTCGATCGCGATCCGCCGCGCGCCGGACGCGTACTCGTCATCGAGGACGACAACGCCGTAGGCCCGGCCCTGGAGATGCTTCTCGCATCGAGGGATTACGCGGTCACCGTGGTGCAAACCTCGCGCGAGGGCATCCAACGGGCGGCCTCGTCCGAATTCGACTTGATTGTCACCGACCTTCGGTTGCAGGACGGAAGCGGATTCGACGTGATTGCCGCGGTGAAAGAAGCGCAGAACAGCCCGCCCGTGATCGTGATGACCGGCTACTCATCGGTGCAGAGCGCGGTGCAGTCGTTGCGCGAGGGCGCCGTGGATTACATCATCAAGCCCTACAACAACGAGGAGTTCCTGTATTCCGTCAGCCGTGCCCTGAACGAGCGCCAGATGCGCCGCGAGAACGCGGTGCTGAAACGCAACCTGCAGAACGTCTACGCATCAAAAAAAATCATCGGCGAGAGCCCGGGCATAAAGCGCGTACTCGACCTGGTCCGGCGTGTCGCGCCAACGGATGCGACTGTCTTCATCCAGGGCGAGAGCGGCACCGGCAAGGAGCTCGTCGCGCAGGCGATCCACACCGAAAGTCGGCGGGCGAACGCGGCATTCGTGCCGGTCAACTGCGGCGCGATACCGGCGGAGCTCATCGAGTCCGAGCTTTTTGGCCACGTCAAGGGCGCGTTCACCGGCGCGACGGTCGCTTCCGAGGGGCTGATCATGGAGGCGCAGGGCGGAACCTTGTTCCTCGACGAGATCGGCGAGCTGCCGCTGGGGATGCAGGTGAAGCTCCTGCGCGCGCTCCAGGAGAAGGAGGTTCGCGCCGTCGGCGGCAAGGACACCCGCCGCGCCGATATTCGCTTCGTGGCCGCCAGCAACAAGGACCTGAAGGAGGCGATGGCGCGCGGCGAGTTCCGCGAAGACCTCTTCTATCGGCTCAACGTCATCAAGATACAGGTCCCGCCGCTGCGCGAGCGGGAGGGCGATGTCGATCTCCTGGTCAAGCATTTCATCAACTACTACGCCAAGAAGATCGGCAAGCGCATCCGCTATCTCGACACCAGCTTCAAGAGCTTCGTGAATACCTATCAATGGCCCGGCAATGTGCGCGAACTGCAAAACCTGATCGAGCGGGCGGCCATCCTCACCGACTCGGACGTGCTCAACTACGACGACATCGTGGATACGCCGCTCGCGTTGGAAAGCCCTCCGCTGGCGGCGGATGTCGTCGAGCACCCGATGTCGGTCGAGCACTATATCCAGCACATCGTCAGGAAGCACCAGGCGACGCACAGCGAGATCGAGCTCGCCCGGATGCTCGGAATCGGCCGCAAGGCGCTATGGGTCCGCCGGCGGCGATGGGCGATGACGCGCAACCCGACCGGCTCCAAGCCCAAGACCTGAGCGCCGGGGATTGTGTCGTGGGGCACGTGCCGTGTTTCGTTGCGAAACTTCGGGGTGCTCGCAACTACTACGGACGACGATGGCACCGGGGAAGCGAACGGGTCGGCGTCGGCATGTAAATTGCTGAACTTGATAGTCGTGCCAGTCGACGCATCTACCACCAATCTTGGAGGCAACTATGGCCGAAGCGCCCGCCGTACCCGCGAAACGCAAGAAAGTAACCATTCCGATGCTCATGGAAAAGAAGAAGAAGAAGGAGCCGATCGTTCAGCTCGCCGTCTACGACTACGAGAACGCGATCATCGCCGATCGGCTTGGCATCGACATCCTGTGCGTCAGTGATACCGGCGGCATGGTTCTGTTCGGACACGAGTCCACGACGTCGGTAACGTTCGAGGAAGTGATGTTCATGGCGCAGGCCGTCAAGCGCGGGTCGCAGTACGGGCTGCGGATGGTCGACATGCCATACATGAGCTTCCACCTTTCACCGCAGCAGGCGGTCGACAATGCCGCCCAGTACGTCGCCAAAGCCGGTGCCGAAGTCATGAAGTGCGAAGGCAACGTGCACCATGCGAAAAACATCGAAGCGATCATCAAGGCCGGGATTCCCGTGCAGGGCCACATCGGAATCTGCCCGATGCGCATGCCGCAGCTCGGAGGGTTCGTTGCTCAAGGCAAGACCGCCCAGCGGGCCAAGGAGCTCGTCGAGGACGCCCAGGCCTTCGTCGACGCCGGTTGCTTCTCGATCATGACGGAAGTCGTCACCACGGAGGTGTCGCAATATCTCGCGGAGACGCTGACGGTGCCGGTGATCAGCCTCGGCTCGGGCAACACCTCGGACGGAGTCCACATCATCGGTTCGGATTTGTTCCATCTGTATGAGAAGCACACGCCGCGTCATTCCAAGATCTACTGCGATCTCGTGCCGATTCTCGAGAAGGGCTATGGTGAGTACATGGATGACGTAAAAAACCGGCGCTATCCGGGCAAGGAGCACACGGTGTTCATGAAGGAAGATGAACTGGAGAAATTCCGGAAGCTGGTCGGCTGGTCGAATTGATGACTGACGTTATCGCCCGCATGGCCAACTCGCCGCCTCCCGCGGAGGTGATCGCCCAGGCCGGGTTTTTCTCGTCTCTGGCACCGGCTCAGCGCGAGCGCGTCGCCACCGTCGCAAAGTCGATGGAGTTTCCGGCCCGGAGCGACATCTACAGGCTCGGCGACACGGCGGCGTTTTCCTACGTACTGGTGCGCGGGATGGTCCGATTCAATCTGCCGGTCGGTAACCGAACGGCGGCGGCCGGGGAGATCATCAGACGGGGCGAGCTCTTCGGCTGGGCGGCGCTGATCCGCGGTGCCCAGCGCCGGATGGGAACGGCCTCGTGCATTACGGACTGTGGCGTCGTTGCCATCGATGGGGAGGCGCTGCTGTGGTTAATGGATCGGGACCACTCGCTCGGATACGCCATCATGAGCGGCGTGAGCCTGCTCACGACCAGCACGATCACGGCGCTCGTCACCGGTTGAGTGCCTCGCTGTGGGGCGGCGTCGGACGCCGGCTTCCTGTCCGGCCTCCCGCCCGGGGGCTCACCGCGGCGCCGCATTGAGATGATCGGCGCGCTCGCCGCGGTTTCGCTTGTCGTCGGTGCGCTCATCGGCGCCGTCGGAATAGGCGGGATCCTCCTGATTCCGGGCCTGGTCCTGCTCGGCCGGTTGCCGATCCATGCCGCCAGCGCGACCGCGCTCTTCACTTTCCTGTTCACGGGCGCGTTGAGCGCATGGATGTTCGCGCGCCGCGGCAGCATTGACGCGCGCATGAGTCTGCCGGTGTGCGCCGGCGCACTCGTGTTCAGTTTCCTCGGCGCACTTGTCAATTCGTTCACCGATGCCGTCGTGCTGGATCGCATCATCGGTGTGGTAATTGTGCTGGCGGGTATCAACGTGCTCCTTCCGGTCTGGCGGCTCTCCGATCGGTCGCAGGCCGGACCGAAGGGGGTGCTGTTGCTCGCGGTCGGCGGCGTCGCCGGGTTCGGCTCGGGCTTGACCGGCGCCGGCGGTCCGCTCTTCTCGGTCCCGATCATGCTGGCGCTGGGGTTCGATCCATTGCTCACGATCGGCGTGAGCCAGGTGCTGCAACTGATTTCTGCCGGATCGGGCACCCTCGCGAATCTCCGATACGGAACCATCGACTTCGCCATGGCGCTCTGGATCGTACCGTTCGAGCTCGCCGGCGTGGCGCTCGGTGTTGCTGCCGCGCACCGTGCGAATGTCGCGCATTTGCGGTATGCGGCGGCCTGGCTTTGCATCGTCGCCGGCTCGGCGATACTGATCCGCGGCGGCTAGTGTCCTGTCCCGTAAATTCGCTCGATAGTTCGCGCTCAGTTGGGCAAAATGAGGGGCCGTCATGCGGCTGCTCGCCCTCGCCGTAGCGTAGGCTACTGTCTCGGCCTCGCGCCTTGCCTGGCAGCCGATTTCGAGCGCTCCTTTATCTTTGGAACCTACCGGACAGAACACTAGGTCGGGTTACACCATGGCGTCCGGGGAGCACGGGTTCGCGAGTTGCGGGAAGCCATCGGGCCGCAACGCGCGCGAGGAGGGCAGCCGCGTGCGCTCGCAAGCGCCCAACGCATGCCGCGCACTGCTTGGGCATTCGTCATGTTGAGTGCGTTTTTCGAGCGACGAGGCATCGAGCAGGCGGAATTGCCGAGCGGGGGTTCGGTGCCCGTGCGATTTTCGTCGCCGGTGAACGAGCATCTCGCGACCCGGCGCGGCGTGGGCCTGTTCGATTTCTCGTTCATGGGATGGTGGTCATTCGCGGGGCCGGAGGCATGCGAATGCCTGCAACGGCTCCAGACGCGCGATCTGCGAGGGCTCGAGCCCGGAAAGGTTTGCTACACCTTGCTCTGCCGCGGGGACGGCAGTGTATTGATCGATGCCACTGTCTGGTGCCTGCGTCCCGACCAGTATTGGCTGTTCACCGGGAGGCGCAGCGATGTCGCGCATCTGCAGCAGTGCGCACGCGACTTCGACGTGGAGCTCTCCGTGTTGTCCGGCACGCACGCGATCATTGCAGTCCAGGGTCCCGCGAGCGCCGGGCTTCTCGAGCAGACGTTGCCCGCAAGCGTGAACGGGCTGCGCTATTTCGCGTTTCGGCCTGGCACTCTCGAAGGCGACACCATGTGGATCGGAAGATTGGGCTTCACCGGTGAGCTCGGCTACGAGCTTCTGGTGTCGTCGCAACAGGCGGCGATGCTGTGGTCGCGCCTTGTCGAGGTGCCCTTCGCCGCCGAGCGACGGGAGTGCGGCATGCAAGCCGCGAACAGCCTGCGCATCGAAGCCGGATTCATCCACTTCGCCTACGAGCTCGAGCGGCCGGTGCTGCCGGTGGAACTGGGACTCTCACGCCTGCTTCGCGTCACGCCGGATGGCTTCATTGGCCAGGATGCGCTGCGCCGCACTCCGACGGCACCACGGCGCCTCGCGGGCGTGAGCATCGGCACTACCGGCCGAAGGGAACCTGACAGGCGACTGGATCACCCGGGCACGCTCGTGCACCTGACGAGCGAAGCTTTCTCGCCCTTGTTCGGCCGCACGCTCGGCCTCGCCTTGGTCGAGCGGACCGCCGAGCCAGGCGGTGTAGTTCACACCGAGGATGGCCGGTCCGGCGAGCTTGTCAGGCTTCCGTTCCGCGCGCCGACGAGCGCACAGCGCCGCTAACAGAGGTTGGGTCCTGGTCCGGAAGCGAGGCTTGCCGGCCGTGGCGCGCGTGATCGCTTGGAGGCTAGCCCGCCGTGACCGTTTTGACCGCGTCGTGGTCCGCGGCGAAACGCTCGGCGGACTGGATGGTGTTCACCAGCAACATGGTGACCGTCATCGGGCCGACCCCGCCGGGCACGGGTGAAATGTACGAGGCCTTTTCGCGGATGGCGTCGAAATCCACATCGCCCACGAGCCGTCCGTCGGGGAGCCGGTTGATGCCCACGTCGATCACGACGGCGCCGGTCTTGACCATCGGCGCCGTGATGAGCATGGGCTTGCCTGCGGCGACGACCAGAATGTCGGCGAGGATGGTGAACTGCGCGAGATCGCGGGTCTTGACATGGGTGATGCAGACCGTGGCATCCTTTTTCATGAGCATCATCGCCATGGGCTTGCCGACGATGTTGCTGGCGCCGACCACGACGACGTTCTGGCCCGAAATGGGAATGTTGCTGTATTCGAGCATGCATTGCACGCCGAACGGGGTGCAGGGCGGAAACACGGTGTCTCCCGCGACCAGCGCACCCACGTTATAGAGATTGAAGCCGTCGACATCCTTTTCGACCGCAATCGCTTCGAGCAGGCGGCGGCTCTCGAACTGCGGCGGAAGGGGAAGCTGGACCAGGATGCCGTGGATGACGGTGTTCTCGTTCAGCCGGGTGATGAGATCGAGCACGGCCTGCTCCGGCGTGCCCAGCGGAAACTCGTGCTTTTCCGAATGAATGCCGATATCGGTGCATGCCTTCGTCTTATGCCGCACGTACACCTTGGACGCCGGATCGTCCCCGACGATGATGACGGCGAGCCCCGGCTGCATCCCTCGATCACGCAGCGCATCGACCCGGTGCTTCCACTCGGCGCGAACGCGTCTCGCTATCTCGTTGCCGTCGATGATTTTCGCCGTCATGGATGGGAGAGACCCAAGGTGCATCCCCATTACACCGGGGTACGCAACCGCTTCGAATAAGCGTCCACGAAATCCGCCGCCGCCTTGCTTCCCCCGGCGAACGACTTCATCGCCTCCTCGTGCAGCAACGACAGCGCTTCCATCTTCACCGCGTTGGCGCGGTCGTCGTCGACGATGCGGATCAGGCTGCGCGGGCGCGGGATATCGACCTCGATCACGGCGCGCACCTTGGTGGGCACGTTGGTCATGATCAGCAGGCGATCGGCGAGGAAAATGGCCTCGTCGATATCGGTGGTGACGAAAAAATTGGTACGCCGGGACTCTTCATACAGCCCGGCGTAGTACTCCCACATCAGTTCCTTCGACATGGCGTCGAGGCCGCGGAAGGGCTCATCCAGGATCATGACTTCGGGATTGTTGATCATGGCGCGGGCGAGCTCCGCCCGCCGCTGCATGCCGCCCGAAAGCTGGGTGGGATACTTCTTCCGAAAAGCCCTCAAGCCCACCTTGTCGAGGAGGGTCTCGGCCAGCGTCCGCGCTTCCTTGGTGGCCTCCCCTCGTGCGCGCGGCCCGTACATGATGTTGTCGTAGGTCGTCATCCACGGAAACAGCGCGCTTTCCTGGAAGACCACCAGACGGTCCTTGCCGGGACCGGTGACCGGTTGGTCGTTGATCGCGATGGTGCCGCGGGTAGGCTTCTCGAAACCGGCGAGAAGCCGGATCAGCGTGCTTTTGCCGCAGCCGGACGGACCGATCATCACCGTGAGCTTGCTGCGCTCGATGGTAAATGAACAATGCTCGACGACCGCCTTCCTGAACAAGCCTTCGCCGTAAGACTTGTCCACGCCGGTTACCTTGATTTCGCCGGCTCGCACTTTTAGGGTCGGGGGCGATGGGGCTTGCCTGGTCTTATCGGCCAAAGTCATTTGGTGTCCTAACAGGCTGTTGAAAAACTACTGCGGCGGTCGTCTGCCGCGTTGCCCGGTGCTCGGAATCCTCATGTACCCCCAAGTACACTCCGGTTCCTGTGCGCCGGGCGCCTTGCATACAACCGTCCTCGCTACGTTTTTCAACAGCCTGCTAACGGGTCTTGATCCACGGCGTGAGATAGCCGCCCAGCATCCGCAGCAGCTCGCTGCAGATAAAGCCGGCGATGCCGATGCTGATCATCCCGACGACGATCTGCTCGTACGCGCCACCGACATAGGAATTCCAGATGAAATAGCCAAGGCCGCCGCCGCTACCGCTGCTGCCGCCGCCGCCGGAAATCATCTCCGCAGCGACCACCACTTCCCAGGTAATGCCCATGCCGACGGCGGAACCGACTACGATCGAGGGCAACGTCCCCGGCAGCACGATCCGGCGGAAGATATCCCACTGCGATGCGCCCATCGCCTGCGCCGACTGGAAGTAACGAATGTCGATCGCCTTGGCGCCACCCAGCACGTTGATCACGACGGTGAAGAACGCGCCGAGGAACGTGACGAAGGTGATCGACAGCTCCTGCGTGGGCCAGAAAATGATCGACGCGGGAACCCAGGCCAGCGGCGGAATGGGTCGCAAAACTTCGAAGGTCGGGAAAAAGGTGTTATTGAACGGACGACTCACCGCCATCAGCAGCCCGAGAGGTATGCCGACGGCCATCGCAGCAAAGAAGCCGGCGAGTACCCGAAGCAGGCTGAGATACCAGCTCTGCCAGTATCCCGCATCGCCGATCAGCCTGGCCCAAACCTTGAGCACCGCCGTCGGTGCCGGCACGTGCCCCACCCACGGCACCACGAAGCCGAACCATTGCTTGGATCGCGCCCCAAGCTCCCAGAGAACGACGAAAACGGTGAGCGCGATCAGCGCGCGCAGCGTGGCGCGGCTGAAGACCATCCGACTCAGCTTCGGCATCACGGTTAGCCCTCTCTCTCGCCGGCTTCGAAGGATTTTCTCGCCTCTTCGTGCACCGCCTCGATCGTTTGCTCCATGAGCTCGCGAAACCGGCGCGTCGTCAGGACGCTGTAGTCGCGCGGATGCGGGATGTCGACTTCGAGGACCTGCTTGGGCCGGCAGGGACGCGACGTCATGATGACGAGCCGGTGACCCAGGAAGATCGCTTCCTCGAGGTCGTGCGTGATGAAAAAGATCGTGACGTTGTTGCGGTAGTAGATCTCCAGCAGCGCTTCGTGCATGACCGATTTGGTCAACGAGTCGAGAGCGCGATAAGGCTCGTCGAACAGCAGCACCTTGGGATCGTTCATCAGCGCGCGGACGATCTCCACCCGGCGGCGCAATCCCGAGGACACCTCCCCGGGGAAATTGTGCTCGGCACCATGCAGTCCGGCATCCGCCATCATCCCGCGGGCCTTTTCGTACGCTTCCTTTTTGCTCAGCTTGCCCTGCATGAGCGCGCCAAAGGCAACGTTCTCGAGATTCGTTTTCCACGGAAACAGCGCGCCGTTCTGAAACACGACAATCCGGTCGGGGCCCGGCTCGGCCATCGGCTTGTTGCCGCCGCACAGCAACTCACCATCGAGATAGATCTCGCCGGACGTGATGCTGTGAAAGCCCGCGATGGCATTGAGCAAAGTGGTTTTGCCGCAACCCGACGGGCCGACGATCATGCAGATCTCCCCCGCGGGGATATCGAGCGTGCAGTGGTCGACTGCCATGACCGCGGCACCCTCGGGATCATAGATCTTGACGACGTCGCTGATCCGGATCGCTCCCTGCGCCCCCTTCCGCCGTGGCATCGTTTTGCTGGCCACCACGTCCATCATCTTCCTCCGAGTGCGAGCTCTCGCACGCGCCATTCCATCATATGGTCGCCCACCACCCGGACGATTGCGCTGGTGACGTAACCCACCGCGCCGAGCGTGATCATGCCGATCACGATTGTCGGGTAGCGAACCATCGTGTACGAAGTGTTGATCACGTACCCGAGCCCAAACTGGCCGGAGACCATTTCGGCAGCAACGAGGGAGAACCAGGCAACCCCGACCGAAATCTGCAGGCCGGTGAAGATGAACGGCATCGCCCCCGGCACGATGACGTGCCGGAAGACCTGCAGCTTGCTCGCACCCAGGCAGTCCGCGGCGCGCGTGTACGACTCGTCGATCGATTCCACACCCAGCATGGTGTTGAGCGCCGTCGCGAAGAACGACGCGAGAAACGTCAGGAAGATGACCGGGGTCTCGGTGCCGGAAAACATCAGGATCGAAAGGGGCACCCACGCCAGGATGGGGATCGGACGCAACGTCTCGAACACCGGAAACACGTATTCGCGAAACGTTTTCGACCACCCCAGGAACAGGCCGAACGGAACGCCCAGTGACGTGGCCAGGAGAAAAGCAATCCCGATGCGCCGGATGCTGACCAGGATGTGCTGGTAGTATTCTGGCGTGTAGATCGACAATCCGTAGGTCGGATCCTTGCTGAACCATTCACGGAT